>JAJFMC010000144.1 GCA_021772365.1 Chlamydiota bacterium | reverse complement strand
CAAGAGGGGTATCCTATCTTGGTAAACGACTTGTCATCAGAGCTGCGTGTTGTTGATACCGCAAAGAAATTTATTGAAGAAAGAGATATTCATTATCCAGGAGAAACAGTCATGTTCGGTGAAGATTTCGCCTATTACACGAATAAAATTCCTGGTTGCTTCATTCAACTTGGCTGCCGAAATGAAGAAAAAGATTGCATTTACCCGTTGCATCACCCCTGCTTCAACCTCGATGAAGAATGCATGAAAGTTGGGATGAAACTCTTCACTTCACTGTGTACATGAGATCAATAGCTGTTAGAGTGTATACGTTTACATAATTTCAAGAGTCTAATCAGTAGAATCATCTTAAATTTTTTTACAGGATAAGCAGGATAAAACAGAAAATTATCCTATCTGTAAAAAACAATAGCTGGAATTGCTGATGGAAATTTACGTATCTGTACAATATTTGCACTTGTGTTAATTAGTCAGGATTATATATATAAATGATTTAATTTAGGTGGTGGAGATATCTATGAACTATAAGCACAGAGTTTCAGTAGCGTTAGCATTTCTTTTTATCAGTGCCCAGACATTCGGAATAGAGTGGGACGGTGACATCTTTTTAACTGGGGGATATCGTAGCGATTGCTTTGAAACATCCCTTAACGTCCTCGACGATAAAGAGGAAACTCTACTAACTGATAAAATCAAAGGCAGCTCGATCGATGTCTACCAACTAGGTGTCAAAGGAAATGCCACATTCTGTAATCAATATTTCGTTAGAGGGCATGCTATCTACGGTAATATCACCGATGCTGGAAAGTACTTTGACCAGGAATCAACCCCCGATGAAGAAAGTGCAGAGGTCTTTGCCAAAATAAAAGATGGATACACTACCGATTACTCAATAGGTGTGGGATATCTTTTTCCTCTAGTCAGATGCTTGAGCCTCGGACCTTCTGTAGGGTACGCTTATATTAAAGAAAGTGTCACAATGGATGATGCAAAGCTTGAAGAAGAAGCTCTTCCCATCCTTGATGATTTAGTGTACAAAATGCGCTGGCAAGGACCCTGGCTTGGCGCAGATATCTTGTACAACATCCAGTGTTTTAATGTTCACTTTGGCTATGAATACCACTGGTGCGACTGGAGAGCTGAATGGCTCCTCGATGGTCCTGATACCCCAGAAGCATTTTCCGACAAAAGAAAAGGTAGCGATGCCTACGGAAATGTTTTCTTTGCAGATTTCAATTACCGTTTTTGTCAATGCTGGAATGTTGGCCTAGGATTCAAATACCAATACTGGAAGGTTGATAGCGGCAGGGTCGTTCCCAAAAATGGTACGTTTGCCCAATTAGGAGAAGACGAAATTAGCAAAGTAAAAGTGACAAATGCAGATTTAGTCACCTACGGTTTCCAAGTCAGTATCGGTAGACATTTTTAACTTTCAAATTGTTTGGGTATTAAAAAAGTTTGCGAAAGAATTCACAGCGAATTAACATGTCTTTCCTAAGACTCTAGACTTGATGGGTGTACCCCTATGACATTACAACCTACAATAGGTGTCGCCGTGATTACACATCACGCAAAAAAACACCTCCCTCACTGCCTCCCTCCATTGATCAACTCACCCCTGAAGCCAAAAATCGTCGTCGTTAACTCATCATCTAACGACGGCACCGTCGAATTAGCAGAGGAAATGGGGGCGACAACGATGATCGTTCCAAGGTCTTCATTCAACCATGGTTACACACGTGAGCAGGCAAGAAAATTCCTCGATACAGATATCGTCGTTATGGTGACGCCTGATGCCTATGCAACATCCACTGAAACACTGTCTCTATTAATTCAACCGATCATCGAAAATAAGGCATCCGTTGCCTACGCAAGACAAATACCCCACGATCAGGCTGGATTTTTCGAGGCTTTCCCTCGTGCTTTCAACTACCCTGAAAAAAGTCATGTCAGAGGCATTGAAGACCTCCATACTTACGGGGTATACACATACTTCTGCTCTAACTCCTTCGCCGCTTACTCCAATCAAGCTCTCAACGAAATCGACGGCTTCAACCCCGTGCTCTTAGGGGAAGATACGATCGCGGTGTCTAAATTGTTGAAAAAAGGACATAAAATCGCTTACGTCGCAGAAGCAGAGGTCAAGCATTCTCACCGCTACAGACTAAAACAAGAGTTTCAGCGCCACTTCGATACAGGGCTAGCAAGAAAAAGTACTCAAGAACTCAATGTATCTTCCATTTCAGATCAAAAACATGGAGCAAAGTTTCTCGTCGACCAGTTTAAAGTACTCCTTACATCAAAACCCCACCTCCTTCCTTACGCTACCGTTCAATCAACCGTAAAATACCTAGGATATCTCCTAGGTCGCTGCTCCTTAAGAGCCCCAAAATGGATAGTTAAACAATGCAGCAGCCAAGACTATTTTTGGAGTTCTGAATACTCGAATGGCTTTCTAACCCCAAAAAGGGTAAGTTATAGCGATGTAAATAAAAGTTAGAAAAAAACAAGTTTATTTCTGAATTATATTGAGATTTTATCTAACGATTGATATACTCTAGGTTCACTATAAAAGTGAACGTGTCTGATTTGGTAACTGAGTTTTTCTTGGCATCAAAGACGACACACCTTTTCGGCCTAAATAGATGAGTTTTTTTTTACCTCTCTTTTCTTTTCTATTTAGGTCGGTTTTTTTTATACCGAATTAAAGTCAAGTTTTTGAATTCACTTCTATAGAACTCTTTTTCTTAAATTTTTAATTACACAAACCTAAAATAATATTTATTGTTTCTTAATAGTAAAACGAGATAATTACTATTTATTACAAACAAGTGTAATTAGTAAAAGGTTAAAGTAAAGGGTGAAAATGAATAGTTTATCAAGTAGTCAAGTTGACTTAACAAAATCACACGATGTTATAAGTAGTTCACAACTACCGGAGATCTTCTCAGAAAAAGAAGACAAATCCTCTGTTTTACCAAAACCAACAGTAAAAATTTCAAAAAAAAGTCTCTTCGAAAAAGAAAAAGCTCCTGTCGTCACAGAAAGTTGGATCACCAGAATGATCAACAATGTAAAAAATGCTTTTTCCTCTTTTTCGCATAAAGTTTCGTTTACTAGGATATACAAGGAAAGAAACGAGCGTGTTCAAAATGAACGTGTTGCATTAGCCTGTGAAATTCTGGTGAAATTTGGTGAAGTCGATAGTGTTGACGCTCTAGCCGAAAAAAATCTTAAAACCTATACCGATAAAGTGATCTCTGATAAAGAAGGCGATTTTATCGAAATGATGAATCATAAGCAGTATGATGGCATGAGATTCACCTCTGCAGATACAAAAACACTCAAACAGCTCAATAAAAAATATTTTAGCGAAAATAAAGAGTTTGCCCAGCGATTTGATACAAAGAAAACCCTCGATACCTTGTGGCCTACGGATGCGAAATTTACAAGTTTCAAATACAATTTAGTCGAAACACCGGAATACCGTGCCATTGCTCAGACACTGAAAAAGTTTTCAGATCGTGAAGGAGTTTGGGAATATATCGATGATTCTGTAGATCTGTTATCCGAGATCAATGCGCATTATAAAATGACAAAACCCGGTTTTTTCACTTCCGCAAAATTTGAAATAAGCGGGAAGGGAGCTGTGGATCACTCCATGTTTCGTTTACTAGCTGACAAAGGAATTATCAATTTTAATGACTTCACGTTGCTACAGAAGTTCCATGCGAATCAAGAGCATTTAGATCTCGATGATCGCGAACAGCTGATATACTTAAACAACCAGGTGTTGAGTCCTTTATTCCTTATTTTTGATCAGAATAGCTTCGATGCTCTACATCGAATTGCTAACTCTTCAGAAAAAGGGCTTATGGATGGTCTGCATAAAAAGTTTCATAAGAACCTAGAGAAAATTACTAAAAAAGATGTTTCTAGGCTCCACGACCTCTGCGTAAAATATTTCAGTAGTAAAGGGGAGCTGTTCGGCAAAAAACAAGAAGCCTTCAGAATCCATAACAAACTGTACCATAATCCGGAAACAATTAGCGATCGTGAGCACAAAAGACTAGAATCAACTTCCAGACAGCATGAACTACAACAAATGGAAAATTTTGTTGATAAGCAAGGTGGTTGGGAAGAGTTAGATTTAACGATCGAAGAGTTCGAAGCTCAAAAGATCTCTATTCCTAAAAAATTCAAAGGTAACTTTTTGCAGCTCCTACAATACAAAGGTATTATAAGCAAAAAAGATTACGAGCTATTAGAAGAATTTAAGGATGGAAAGTTCGATGACTTAGTCGAAGGATTCGACGATCAAAAGTCTAGGAGAGAACGATTAGCCAAGTTACTCGTAAAGAAACTACGCCCAATGGCTAATGTGCTCTTGAGTGAACCGACTCAGGCTCCTTCAGAAAATCAGAAAAAAAACCTAAAAACAATTTTTAGAAATCACTGGTTTTTCAAAACAGAGCTCGCTCAGATTCGTAACATCTTTAATAGCCGAGCCACAA
>JAJFMC010000143.1 GCA_021772365.1 Chlamydiota bacterium | reverse complement strand
GGGAACGACAGAATCGCGGCGGCCACCGAATAGAATTGCAGAAATAGGCACGCCGTTTGGATCCTCCCAAGCAGGATCGATCACAGGACACTGCGATGCAGGTGCTGTAAATCGAGCGTTGGGATGTGCAGCCTTCTCATCGGAATCAGGTGTCCAATCATGATTCAGCCAGTTGATTAAATGCTTAGGGATTTCTTCGGTCATTCCTTCCCACCAGATATCCCCTTCATCGGTAAGGCCGACATTGGTGAAGATACTGTTCGAGCTTAACGAGTGCATGGCATTGGGGTTCGATTGTATAGAAGTCCCCGGGGCCACGCCAAAGAACCCGGCTTCGGGATTGATCGCATAGAGTCGACCATCTTTGCCGAACTTCATCCAAGCAATGTCATCGCCTATCGTCTCGATTTTCCAACCGGGAAGGGTCGGGTTTAGCATCGCCAAGTTGGTTTTTCCACAAGCACTAGGGAATGCAGCTGCAACGTATTTTTTCACTCCTTCGGGGTTGGTGATCCCTAGGATTAGCATATGCTCGGCAAGCCACCCTTGGTCGCGGGCCATCACTGTAGCAATCCTTAGTGCTAGGCATTTTTTACCGAGAAGAGCATTACCACCGTAGCCGCTACCGTAGGACATGATCTCACGGGTTTCCGGGAATTGAACGATATATTTGTTATCAGGGTTGCATGGCCAAGGGACATCTTTCTGTCCTTTTTCTAGTGGCATGCCTACAGAATGCAAGCAGGGGACAAAGAAGTCATCGCCTAAAATATCCAATACTTTTTTACCCATACGCGCCATGATACGCATATTGCAGACGACGTAAGGAGAGTCGGTGATCTGCACGCCGATATGAGCGATATTTGATCCTAATGGGCCCATGCTGAAAGGGATGACGTACATCGTCCGTCCACGCATGCATCCCTTGTATAGATTCCTCATAGTCTCTTTCATTTCATTTGGATCACGCCAATTGTTGGTAGGGCCAGCGTCGCTTTCACTCACGCTGCAGATGAAGGTTCTGTCTTCTACACGAGCGACGTCATCAGCGGTGGATTTACAGAGGTAGCTATTGGGACGGAGTTCTTCGTTGAGTTTGATAAACGTTCCGTTTTTAACCATGAGTTCACAAAGGTGATCGTACTCTCTTTGTGAGCCATCACAAAACCATACATTGTCAGGTTGACATAGTTCTCTACACTCCCGAATCCAGTTGATGAGAGTACGATTTTCCGTCCATGATTCTAATGAAGTATTTGTGGTCATAATTCCCTCGGGGATATATTAACAAATTTTATAGAGGCCTACGCTTACGGAATTTATCGATAAATTCAAGTGCTTTACCCGTTCCTCGGCATACGGCGAGAAGAGGATTTTCAACGACGATAACAGGAAGGCCTGTCTCTTTAATCAGTGCTTTATCCAATCCTTTAATGAGTGCGCCTCCACCTGCAATTACCATTCCTCTTTCTACAAGGTCTGCAGCAAGCTCTGGTGGGCATTTCTCAAGGGTTAATTTCACTGCTTCGATGATCTGCAGGATAGGCTCTGCTAAACATTCACGGATTTCTACGGAGTTGATTCTTTTGGTTACGGGGAGACCCGCTACCTGATCGCGACCGCGTACTTCCATTTCGAGTTCGCCACTACCTAGTGGATAGGCAGAACCGATGGTCATTTTAATTTCTTCTGCGGTGCGAGGACCAATCATCAGGTTATAAGTACGACGCATGTAGTTCATGATGCAGTCGTCGAACTCGTCACCAGCAATACGTAGGGAGCGCGAATGAACGATACCTCCTAAAGAGATGATCGCGATTTCTGTTGTCCCACCGCCGATGTCAATGATCATATTTGCAGCGGGTTCATGAACAGGGAGGTCTACGCCGATAGCTGCAGCCATGGGTTCTTCGATGAGGATGACTTCTTGTGCACCTGCATGTAGAGCAGAATCTTCAACGGCGCGTTTTTCTACACCGGTAATTCCTGAAGGAACGGCAATTAATATTTTGGGTCTGAAAAGGCTGCGGGCGGGGGTGACACGCTTGATGAGAGCCTTTAGCATACCTTCCGCTATCTCGAAATCGGCGATGACACCATCTTTCATGGGGCGAACGGCATGGATCATTTGTGGTGTTTTTCCGAGCATAGCTTTTGCTTTGTGACCTACGGCAAGTACTTCATTGGTGCTAGAGTCGACAGCAACCACTGATGGTTCTGCGAGGACGATCCCCTTACCTCTGACGTATACGAGTGTGTTCGCTGTGCCGAGATCGATACCGATATCGTTAGAAAAAGCTCCTCTGAATTTTTTTAGGTTTAGAGATGTTGCCGCTGAGCGGCAAAGGGATTGGATAGAGTGTCCAAAATTGAGTGGTTTTTTGCTCATCTTCGTTGTCCGATTTTACATAGCCTTTAAAAGTGCACGACTGAGAGAGAAAGAGAAATCATGCATATAGACAGAATAACTGTTTACTTTTTCATTGTCACAGCTTTTTCTGGTGTGGTCGATAAATTTTGTGGATCAGGCTGCAGTAACTCCAGAACTTCTTCCCATGTGAGCTTAGAAATCGCCTCTTCATCCGTGCTGACAACTTTTTTCACGAGGCCTCTCTTACGGTTCTGAAGTTCCATAATTTTTTCTTCGATAGTATTCAGTGTGACAAGCTTGTAGGCTGAGACATTTTTCAGTTGTCCGATACGGTGCACTCGGTCTGTTGCTTGGTTTTCCACAGCAGGATTCCACCACATATCATAATGGATGACAGTATCAGCACCTACGAGGTTGAGTCCTACACCACCGGCTTTGAGAGATACGAGGAAAATTGGTATGTTTTCATCTTCGTTGAAACGCTTCACAATG
>JAJFMC010000142.1 GCA_021772365.1 Chlamydiota bacterium | reverse complement strand
TATCATCCGCGATTTTCTGCCGAGGTTGTCGTATTCGAATTTTTGAACGCGATCGCCTTTCGTTGTCTTGATAATGCGACCGTGGTGATCGGAGTCGTAGGTGGTGACGTACCCTTCGGGATCGATCTCTTTCACCAAATGGAAGCTGTTGTACTCCTTACTGGTCTGATAGAGGTGGTTACCAATGGAATCATAGACGTCAGTGGTCAACGGCCTATCGAGATAGTCGTACGTGTATATTGTTGTTTTACCATCTCTTTCGGTCTTTTTCTTGAGTGTGCCGTCGAGGTTATAGATACATTGTTCTTTAGTACCGTCGGGATAGATGACTTCTACTGGAGCACCGCGAATATTGTAACTGTATTGCGAGAGCCTACCGCACGCATCGATTTTACCGATGGTTTGATTGAGGGTGTTGTATGTCAATGCTTCGAGGGTGTTGCCGTCGGGTCCGATGGAGTGGATCCTTCTGCTGAATCTATCGAAACCATGGTGCGTGATGTTTCCGTAGACGTCGACTTCTTGGCTTTTGTTTCCTAGGTGATCGTAGTAATAGGAGTGTTTTAGGCGTAGTCCGTTCCTATGGATTTCTTCTTCAGCGACGAGGCGGTTACTGTAGTCGTAACGGTACTCTTTGCGTACATCCGGACAAGGTCCTTGCTCCAAGGTCATATTGCCGTTGTCATCGTATTGCCATGAATAGGTGCTGCCGAGAGGGTCGACCTTATGGATGACGTTGCCAAATCGGTCGTGTGCATATGTCGTCGTCGCCACACAATTATCCAAGCTATCGAATCGACGTTCTTCTGTCACCCACCCTTCTTTGGTGTAGCTGTAAGCTATTTTACCGACGGTCTCTTCGCTGCCTGTCTCAGGATTCCATACCTTATTCACCACTTGACCGGGTAGTCCTACGATGGGGGAGTTGTCGTAGTCATATTCTGTGATATGCCGTTCTGTGACACCTTCGAGGTTGTTTTGATCATGGGCGTGACCATCATCAGCAATTTCTCTGGTGACGCAGCCGAATCTGTTGTACTCATAAAACTCACGTTGAACGACTGTTTCGTTAACACATGTTAGTTTGCTGGATATGAGGTTGGAGTTCGGACGGTAGGTATAGGTAACGCGTTTTTTTCCATCCCATTCACTTTCTACTAGGTTATAGCGGTTGTTGATGTAGGTGTAATTTTTGACAAATGATTCAACACCGTTATCTTTGACATTTCCATATTCATCGACTTTTATCGGTGTGGTGCATGTACCTGTAATATTTCCGTAAAGACGATCTTCAAGGACGTTGCCCTTATTGTCGTATTGGTAGGTACGGCAAATTTGTGGCTCTCCAGCTCCGTTTTCAATCGTGCGGCAGGTGATATTTCCCGTGTTTTCGTTGGTTCCCCAGTAGAATCTGTCGATTTTTTCTGGAGTGTTATCTTCTGAATAGTAGGTGATAGCATCGAGTCTGTTATGGTTGTATTCGTAGACTGTACGCCTGTCGTAGGTGTCGTAGACTTCTGTTTTACCTTTTCCTGCCTTTTTATCTTCAATATCGTAAAAATAGCGGTGTGTAACGACAGGTGCCTTGTCCAGTCCGACGGGAGCTGTTTGGTAGGCGACTCGATTTCTAAATCTCGATTTTTTGCTGACCTTTACTAATCTGTTGCCATTGTAATGTGATCCTGTTGTATAGTATTCTGTACCTAGGTAGCGGCCATTTGGATATTTCCGTTTTGTCAGCAAGGATTTATTGTATTCGTATCTAATGGTAGGGATGTGTGATCCTTCGACACAGACGATGCTTGGTGAGTATTGGTTCTTTTTTTTAGCGACATCTTTGATCGTATAGTTGACAACCTGCCCGTCACTTGATTTTACAGTAGCCGTACGAGCATGTTTATAATCTCTAGCTTCGTATTTCCTCTCGAAAGTAATCCATCCGCACGGTTCCCAGTGTCCGTTGATGGCACTGATTCTACAGAGGTCGTCGTGTTCTGTGTATTTGTAGTGCCACTGGACTGTGTTGGGAAAGACAATTTTGTAGAGATTGATGATTTTATTTGTGTAGGCTTTTTCGAAGTGATGAATTTCTCCTTGGGCGTTGACGAACTTTGCGCTATTTCTGTTGTGGTCGTAGTTGATGTGATCGTTTTTAATGTTCGTCTGTCCGCTGATGTATCCAGATGAAATGTTGGTGACACCCTTCTCAGCCATTTCCTGGGTGAATTCCATCCTTTGTGGAACTTTGGTCAGGCTTTTTGCTTTGTAGGAGAAAACATGAGACTGACCATGTGCACCCGAGTAGACAAAGTGATATTTCCCCTTCTTTTTTTCTCTTGAGGTTTCTGTTTCTATGCTCAGGGAACTTTGGTGGTTGGTGTTCCATCCTGCGAAAAATCTTCCGAGTCTTGACCGCTCGAATGTTAGACCCGATGCACCGGCGATGCGTACGTCGACGGCAGTGTCGCAGTATCTCCCTGTGATGGCGTGGACGGAGCCATTGACGATCCCTGACGGGGCGCCATTCAATTCTGCGAGGAGGTCGCTGGTGGAATGATCCTCTTTGGCATTAATTGTTGTTAAAATGTGTGTAAGTAGTAAGAAGAGAATAAGTGTGGTGCGGCGCATGGAGGTCTCCAAATCCAAAAGTTAAGATGTTAAGGAATGGAACATAATTAAAATTTTGATTTTTTGTAAATAAAAAATATGTTTACCGGAATTGGGTTGCAGGGTATTTTTTACAAGTTGGTCAATAAAGCTCATGTCGGATAGGTTTAGGGTGTTCATGAAAATTATCAATCTTCTAACGATTTTGTTTCTCATATGCGTAGTTAGTTTAGATGCTCGTGAACAGGCACGGTTCTTCAAAATAAGCTATGAAACGGTTTGTATCAGTACCATCAACGACTCTGAAGAGTATGGTATTCTTGATAACTTTGACTCGGGATGCCATAAGAGTATTATCAGGGTGCATGATTATCCATACGGTAAAGAGTTTGTTATGAGATGGAGTAGGTCTCTTTTCAAAAAGAAAAGAGATGTGAGGCGTAGACTAACATTAACACAACTATTCGAAAATGCCGAAAAAATGGAACAGAAAACTCCTCTTATAGTAATGAGTAGCCGAGGTTTTTTGCCTGGTGAAAAGATTACATTTTTCCTAGTCACTCCTGATGGTTATGTGAAGAGTGAAAAAATGAACTTTACACCTCATCCGCTTATAGTCAGAGATCGCAACAACCGTGCAACTGTCATTGCTGAACT
This sequence comes from Chlamydiota bacterium, assembly GCA_021772365.1. GTDB lineage: Bacteria > Chlamydiota > Chlamydiia > Chlamydiales > Criblamydiaceae > JAJFMC01. The sequence continues at coordinate 12,694 of JAJFMC010000142.1, read as the reverse complement.
CGAAAGTATCATTCCAACAATCTATAATGTTCGTTTCGAAAATTTTGAAATAAATGAGAGGTTAAAATTTGCCGGTATCTCTGGTGATACTCAGGTCAGCGACTGGGTAACTTTTAAAACAGGTTTTTTTGTTAAATATATTCCAGAAATTCCAAATTCAAAAGGGGGAACTGCTATCGTAAGCGTCGAAAGAAGTAATGGTGAGGAAATGTTGCTGCCGGTAATTTGGGGTGAAGCAATTATTCCACATCTTAAGGGTGAAAACAGTGTGGTTAATACCAATTTCGGAGTTTTAAGTTCCTATGAATTGTAGGCGTCTAACAATGAGAGGAATACATACATGAATTAAAATTATATGTTGATGATTTTTATATGGAAATCGGGTATAATTAAGATAAGAAGGGAGGACTGTTGTACCCTTTCGAACCATTCATCAAAACTTAACAATCGCCGGGTATAGCACAATTTCCTTCTAAAGAGTACATGGAAGTATTTTAATTTAAGGAGAATGGAATATGTCTATACCGGGAACTCCACTATCAGAAATACCTCGTGATGATTCATCAACACCGGTTCCAATACCAAAAACAACTGGGGCGGATTCATCAAATCTTTATTGGGCATCGAAGGATGGTTTATTTGTTTCTGACGATGACGGACAAGATTCAGGGAACGCCAATAATTTATTTGTTCTTCCGAAGGGAATGATCTCGTTATTTGAATTTGTCAAAAGTATCAATCAAAGCATAGCTGAACATGAACGAACGCAAGAGGCGTTGGAACTTATGGACAGTCTGATGAATAAACGGCTACATCAGAACTTAGCACAAGCTGCTTTGTTATTGCGTCGGTATCGTTCAAAGTTGCATTCGTATTTGTCACGCTGGATGGATCTCGAAGATCAAATTGAGAGCATGGTTGACAGGTTAAATCGATCGATTGGTGAGTATCTTCAGGACATGGGTTCTGACGGGGAAGAGCTGGATGCGTTTAATCAGGCAGTCAAACGTTACAACGATCCAGCAAGCGAAGAATATGGTGATCAGGAAGCGTTGCTAACAGCGGCGAAACGTTATGGTTTATATAGTGGTGACGCACAATCGGGGATAGGAAGGAATGGGCAGATAAGTTTGCTCAATGAAGCTTTGGAGCAATATAATCAAAAGGGCGAAGAATTAAATGAGTTGATCAAGTCGTTAAATACCGAGAGAACCCAGTTAGGGTTAGAAACTCTATCGTATATGACAGGTATTCCTTTGATTCGATTATTACCGAAGGTGCCCGAGCAATCTTATGCTGATCCAGGGAAGTTTGCTGAATTACATTATCTTTTCCCGGAATCACTTAAGGAGTTGAAGCAACGTGTGAAGCCCGATCCGCAAGCGTTTATGGATTCCAATTATGATCCTGTGCACAACGCCACAATTGGATACTTCAATAATTTGGGCAATCTATTAACAGTTTCCGATGAATATGAAGTGTATAACCGTATGATGAAACGGGCGTATAGCACAATGTTCTTAGATATGCTGATGGTGAAGTTTGCGAAGGTCACATTTGGTGCTTATGGTGAAGGAGTGACGAATGATCACTCGTTGGCTCAAGCTGTGTCGTGGTCAACTTTGGAACGGTTGTTGGCAAACTCGTCTATTCGGGCTTCGATGCTTGAAGCAAGAATTCCGCTGACCCTCATGGAAGTGGATCAGATACAGCTGTTGATATTAAATCTCATGACGAAATCTTCGATGCAAGCGGCTACAGGTTCGGCATTCCAGTCGCTTGGTAGTGATTTAGGACATGTAGGAGTTGGTGAAGAGCAGATGTCATTAGCATTAGCTTATGGATTCATGAACCGTATACGTTCTCTTGTGGAAAGTGATACGATTAGTGCAAATGTGGGAGCATTGATAGGGAATAATCCTCGGTTGGCTAGCTTTCCGGAATCCGATAAGAAGCTGTTAATTCGCAGGCTTACATCTATTGTCAGTTTAGCAGTATTACAAAATAGTGTTGTTCATGCATCGGTAGCGCTTGGAATTCCCGGACTTGTCGCACAGTTTCTTGGAGGTGCATTACAAGGTATTGGTATTCACAAAGTTCTTGGAGCAATAACGTTTAATGATGCGATGAGAAATAGAGCCATATCTGTATTTGTGCAGTCGGCTATAGGTAAGGAGCTGCATGCACATGGATTTGGGAAGGAGCAGATCGGTTCGATTGTGTCGGGTGCGATGGAGCGTGCGTTAGCGAGTGGACCTTATACAAATGCAGCTGATTTATCAGACAATTTGGCGATGCAGTTGTTTCTTGGTGGAGTGCCGAATTTAGGTTTGGCGAGAGCTTCAGCTCATGAGGCTGTTTCGTTGATGTTAGGGGCTTCACCCCGTGCTCAGCTTAGTGATCGGATGTTACATGCAGGATTTACGTTGGGATTGATTGATTCGGGCATGTTGTTATCAGACAGTGCAGTTAACTTGATTCTTAAAGGGTTCGATGTAGATGTGTATGGTCCCATGTACCGTAGGGCTGTCGAACAATTATTTGCCACACATACTCCCGAAGCGTTGATTAGGGATCTGAATAGAGATCCATTGAGGTTAGATATTGATTCTGAGCATGCCCCCAAGACGTTGAATGAAGTATTAGTGCAGTTATATCGAGGCCTTGTTAGACAGGGAGTGAGTATAGAAGACAGCTTAGGAATAGCAGAGTCGACGTTAAAGTATTTGCTAAGGTCGAAGGGAGCACAAGGGGCTTTTGGTTTATCACCCAGTGATTTGAAATTACAATTTCATGGCTTTCATAATCGTTTAGAAGCGGTGGGGTTACCTGGAAAAGATTCTCATCAGCTAGCCGGTGATTTGGTTTTGGCTGGATTATCTTCACCTGGACAGCTTAATGATATCGGTCTTGTTGGCAAAACGTCGCAGGCAGTCCAGACACATTTGGGATCATTGAAAGCTCTGTTAGGAGGAGCTACTATATCGGTTTTATCTCAGCAGTTTCCGGAGCTTGGAGACAGTTTAGGTGGAATTGCACAGGCGGCAATAAATCATGTATTTTCCGGTGGTGCGTCATTTAATGGAGGAGCGAACCTCCAGGCATCTGTAAGGAGGGCTTTATTGCCTTTTGTATCTTCAGAAGAAGCGCTTTCACTTGCTGGGGATATATTATCTTCACCTGCGGCGAATCCAAGGTTGCGATATGCTGCTTCTGCTGTCGATGGATTTGGTGAAGGATCGGTGGCATCTGTATTACTTGATTCCGGTGTGAATGAGACATTGTTGATGGGACGGCTTATCGATCAAGGCATATCTGGAGGTGTATCAGCGGATTATGCTAAGTTATTGATCCCGTATGTTCATCAGATGAACATTGAAGGAAGGGGAGTCAAAGGGCATCTAGAAGATACGATTACCTCACAGCTGCTGACATCTAGTGATTACGCTAAAGGAGTTTTAAGTTCTGTTGACGAGAATGCTGTTTTTGATGTTCAATCGATCATCTCACCGCTCGCTGAAGCTTTATTTTCTCATGAACATACCAATGATTTAACCGAGGCGATGGCTGTTGCTTCTGTTGTCACAAAGAATGTTGCTCATGTTCAGGGTAGTGTGTCTGATATGGTCCACTATCAGAATGCGATATTGACAAATCTTGCTACAGGATGGGGTGTTGATAAAAATTTAGGGTCAGATCTCGTTGCGTCGTTGAACCTCGAGGATGCAGTGAACCGTGATGCTCTTATTGGTGGGCTGACGCAAGGGTTGGTTAATGCCGGGCAGCCGGCAGAAAAAGTTGATGGATTGGCCAGAGACATCGCTAGTGCTAGTTTTTCATCACCAGAGACCCGTAATGAAGAAGATGCTGTCCGTGGTGCAGTTCGTCATGCACTAATGACAACGTTAGGCGTGGAAGCTGATCAGGCAAGTCGTGCAGCCAATCATATGGACGTTAGTGGAGTTTTTGACGGCAGTAATCTGCAGGAGCAAGTAGCTAATCAATTAGAGAAAGCAGGAATTGATGACGTACAAAAAACGACGAATGAAATTATTAGTAGGCAGTTGAGCATGCCGAACGCTCTAAATAGTGTTGAAGATTTTCGCAAGGCATTTCAGGATGCTGCATATATTACAGGTGTTAGCCCACAGACAGCTGTGGGAATGTCTGAATCATTACGAATTGATCACATAATGCACCCAGAGGCTATGCAGATTGCAGCGGTTAGGGAATTGCATAATGCAGGATTTAGTGAAGATGAGGCTAAAAAGTTAGCATCACAAGCTTCACAAAATCTGTTTAAAATAGGATCTAGCCAGATTGATTTACATATGACGTCGGAACGACTTAAAGAAGGTGCTGTGAGTCGTGAATTTGCTGTTAATCAACTAACAGACCTGATTATGAGCAGTAACGTTGTTGCAGCGATTATTAATCAAGGCGATCTACAACTTAGTCCTTTGAGAAACGATATACTTATTGCCGTTGACAAGGCGATTACACATCGTCAGTCTGCATATAATGAGGAAGTTTTTAGAAATATTTTGCGTGATGAAATTGCTTTGTCGACAGATTTATTGAACAGTAAGCAGGCTGAGAAAATAGCACATGAAATTATTATTACAGATAATTTACGAAAAGAACTCTTTATCCAGGAGTTAATTCATCGCGCACATGAGTATTTAGAGTTGGGAGAAAGTTCTGAAAATGAATTGCGTCTTATTGCTGATGAGGTTTATCGCGATGTCAATGCGTTTACTGATCAGGGAGCATTTAATCGAGCATTACTGGAAGCTTTGAAGAAAAGAGAGTTTGTCAACAACATATCTGCAGATGATATTGTGAATGCAATGAATGCAGGAATCGTTCTAGAAAATGTTGGATCTCTTTTTACGCCCAACAGTGCTCAGTTGATACCTCAATTGGAATTACGTGAACAACTAACGAATATCATTTTAGAGAAATTCCAAGGGACAATACCGCCAGAAAAGGCGAAGCGTATAAGTGAAGAGTTTATTATGCTTTTATTAGGACCTCTGACAACGATGTATGGACGTCCAAATGAAGAGTCAGTCATGGATTTGATAAAAGTACAACTTGAAGAGTTGATCAAGAATGTAAGCTCAAAAAATTATAGAAAACTAATTATGCAAGGTGTGACAGATACTATGTCGAGTAGTACGCAAGTAAATTTTGATACCTTCCTCTTTACAGAGATATTAAATGTCAATGGAATGAGATTTCTAAAAATTATTCAAGAAGCACTACTCAATAACATTGGTTTGGAAGATCGAGACATAGATAAAACGATAGATCTTTTAATTTAACACCTTGCCAACACAATTTATTAGGAGAATAATGATATGGCCGATACTAGTGTATCATCATTTTCATCAGGGGGATCAGATTCGTTACCTGAACATCCTCAGAAAGAGGCAGAAAAGGCAACAAAAGGCACTCCTTCTACAAAACAAGGTGGTGGAGAGTCCCTTGATGCAGTTTATCCATCCGGAGACTCAGTCTCTTCTTCCGCAGAATCGAAACAATCATATGATTATGGGGCTGCTCCTAGCATCCTGTCATATACACAAAGTGTGGATCTACCAAAATACAAGATGTCAACTGAGATTTACAAAGGCCTAATAACAGATCATGAACTGTCTAAAGATGCGAGTTATGCCAAAGGAACATTGGCAGCAGCAACACAGGCAAACATAGAGACTATTGATCAGCTCAGCGATGACATGCAAGATTTGTATGATCTAGAATCCAAAAGCATTGGTGCGTTGAACGATGCTATCAGTGATTTTAATGCAAAAGTAAAAGATGCAGCAAAAAATAAAAAACTTGAGCCCTCAGGGTTAACTTTAGTAGAAGCTACTAAGAAGATGAATCAACAAATTGCCGCTTATCAAAATGGAGATATTACACAAGATGAGTTTCAGAAAGATGTGGATGACTATAATAGTTACTTAAGTGATTGGAATAGTGCTATGAGTGGCGATATTGACAAGATTAATACGGCTATTGATACTTATAATAAATCTATTGACGATTTTAACGATGAGGTTGATGTCATAAATCAGCAACTCGCCAAATATGGGGCTACTTATCAGATGCCTGAATTGTCTCCTTTTTCTGAAATACCAACTTCGGGAATCCCACCAATTTCTTATGACATTAGCGGTCCGATAACTGCGCCGAGTCCTATCTCTCAGGTGAAATTACCTCCACCACCTCCAGATTCTTCTACACTTCAAAGTCAGATGACAGCTCCTCCACAAACTCTAACTTCAACGAGTTCTTCTTGGGATGTTATGGCTCAGAGTACAAAAATATCTGCTAAAAATATAGAATACACAGCTGCGTTGTTAAAAAAATTCAACAAACAACTTCCTGTTGAACTAGAAATCATACCAAGGGAAAGTCATTTTGAAAAATCTGGTGATCTACAGCGTACACAATCACCGATCATCCAAGATTTTTTCCTAAAAATTAACCAAGCGATGACTACTTCTGATGAAGCAAAAAAATTAGCAGGAAGTGATACGTTCATTGATCAAATGGATACGTTAACAAAGCAAGTATATGCTGATGCTGTGTTATCAGCAGTATCTGCAACGCGTGAGATGCTTTCTGGTCAAAATCCATCTGAACTTACCATTGATATGGTATTTGGAGTGAATTTGGCTGGTGTTCTGAAACGAAGTTTTGAATCAGGGAGATTACAAAGTCTAATGTTAGTTCTTGTGAATTCTCATGATCCAACAATGAATCTTCTTCAAGAAGATAAGCAAAAAATAATAGATGCCATGCAGCTCACTATTCTTTTGTCAGTGCCCAAGTTTATATCTACCCCATTTAGTTTTAAGGGGATGGAGGAACAACTTTTTGCTCAGGGAATGGGCGGTTCCGGTAAAAAAATTGACCGTACACCCACGAGTTTCAATCATGTTTTGCAAAATAGTTTTATAACAGCACCCATGATCGCAATGACTGCTAAAACCCTTATAGAACAAAATAATTTTACAGCAGAAGAGTCTGAAGATATTGCAAATCGTGCCATTGGGGATACGATTAAACAGCTTCCGTTTCAGAGATTAGCAGATTTGAGAAGTGCCTTATCAAGCAACTTTAAGAGAGCTGGAGTTACCAACCCAGCATTAGCTGGGAAGTTAGCTGACGACATTACGAGGACGTTGGCTGCATTTATGCCTTTAGCGCCTACTGTAGATTCAAATGTTTCTCCATCTTTTCTCTCGCACGAGGCTCTTCAAGAACTTTTTGATGACCCAAGTAAAATAGAGGCTCTAAAAAACGATCCTGTGAATTCTGGTTTAACTGATTTGTCGCCGTCAAAAATCGGAAGTTTACAAAGCGAACTTGAAAGTCGCTTTGATCCAGAAGTAGCCAAAGCATTGATACAAGGATTGGCAACGAGTCCTAGAGCTATTAATGATATTACGTTGACAAGAACGCTTGCCCACGCTTTAGAAGTTTCTAGCAGGATAGAAGGAGGAGCCAGTGCCGAACAACTTGATAAATTTGGTGTAACGGACCCCGCTTTCATTGCTGCGGTACTGTCGACACAGTCACAATCTATGACGCATCAACAGGCTTTTGAACAAGTAGTAGAGCGTATATTGTCGAGTGGGATGAAGGCTGGTCCTGTGTCTGCAAAAAGTGTCGCTGCTGGTGTTTCATTCATTAGTGTTGTCGATTCTTTTTCTGTAGTAAACCAGCTATATTCGGAGATGAAAAAGCGTGGTTATCCACCTGAAAATGCTGAAAAATCGGTCAAACAAGCCCTAAGCATACCTGAAGCATACACGAGTGAACAGGCATTTAGAACTACACTTGCTGTTTTATTGCCACCAGATATAGAAAGTTCAATTGACCAACTAGACCTAAGCGGTTTAGTTAATGTCGACGAATTAAAAGGACAAATAGACACAGGTTTAATTGCTGAGGGATTTAGTAAAGCAGCAAGAAGTGATGTATTAGAGCCTATATCCGTAAATCCACCAATTACAGACCGAACACCTGCTGATGAGATTGCCGAGCAGCTGGTGGCGATTACAGACATGAGTTATGAACAAGCCTATGCTGTGGCAAAGCGTATAGAAGATCCTGAAAGTTATATTGACATCAATAAAGTTGGTGCCAATTTGGCACAACATGGATTTGACAATTCAATTACACAACCGATATTGGGCCAAATCATGTACCTTGGTGATTCGTACATAAGTGTAGGAAAATTTGCAGAAATGATCGGAGATCGCTTAGGTGTTCCAATCCCTCCTGAGGTCATCGAGAGTTCTTTTCGCAGGGATAAAATAGAGGAAGCCATTCTGAGTACCGTCGAAAGCTTAGGAGCTTCGACAGAGGAAAGCGAAGCCATGGCTAAGCGTGGAGCTTCAGATTTGTTTAATGTAAAAACACAGCTGGGAGAGAGAGTATGGAACAGTTGAAGTGGTTAGAAGCGAGTCTTCAAGCTTTTTTTGAAGATAACGGTGTACCCAAGCCACTTACCAGTGTTTTGGCAGGGAAGGTGTCAGGAATTTTTTTTGGTAATGCATGTGATATTGTCGATGCTGAGAGTTATTACCAAGTTCTCCAGGATGCACTTGCTGAAGTAATACGATCTGATGCTTACGATTATGATTTATCGGCTTTTGTCAGTGAGTCAACAATGAAAGATATACGAGAAGAACTTGGGATTACATCATTTACCCGAGCAGAAATATTTACCAAGTCCCTTGAACTCCAATTGTTAAAAGTAGGAATAAATAAGGGGCAGGCTGCAACACTCAGTTATGAAGCAGGAGACAGGATCTTGCGTTCTCAAGAATTGTTCAACCTAAGTACGGAAGAAGTACAAAACGCCATTGCAAATACACTAACATCCATGGATATTGTCAATGAAGAGACCGCAATCTCAATAGCAGCGGAAGTGAATGTAGACTTCGTACTATATGGTACACCTTTGGAAAGTATCGAGGCTGTGAAGTTGTTAGGCACTAACGAATTCAGGGAACTGTTGAATACGCGGGTGGAATTTGCCTTGGCCGAGGATCTCGACGATGCGAAAGTTCAAGAGATCAAACATGTACTCAATAAAGTTGTATTTGGCTCCCCTGAAGAAAACTCCTCTGAAGGAGAACTATCCTTAGGACTATCAGAACATATTGGTATTTTGGTAGAGAATATCACCGAGGGAGGAAATAGTGAAATGATGGATATCGTTCAACAGCATTTTCAGCAATTTAAATTTCCTTCACTCGAGATGTACGAATTTTTAAGAAGTTTTTCAAAGGCAGGTGTTTTGATCACAAGTTCGATGATGGAAAAATCTGATGATGCCTCTGAATATGAAATATTGAAGGCATTAGCAGAGCAGAGGATGTAAAAGTTGAAATAGAGGCAGTACTAGTTAATATAATTTATCGAGAATTGCTGGCTTAGTAATATAATGAGGTGAAATATGTCATTACCCATAGACCCAGGTTCGCTACCTATAGATCCAAATACGGGACAGCATATCCCGTTATGTGAAGCGTTGAATAAACTAGACGGAGAAACTAGGCGTCAGTCTTTTTCTGTTGTTGGTGCCAATGTTGATACTCTTGACTTTACACTAGATAGAGGAGAAATCTCCATACTGCTATTCAACAAGGTTTTACTGGCCTCGACTAATGACAATATTACAACCCAATGGGAGGAGTTACTAACCGGAGAAGAGGCTTCTCGAAAGTTCTATCTGGCAGGTGCGTTAAATTCTATCTCTCCATTTAATTGCTCTTGTGAAATTGTCGAGTTTGTCTACGAGACAGAATTCAATGACCAGCATTTTCTTGATTATGTGAACTTGGGCATTAATGGAATTGTTAAAGGTGTTAATGATGGTCATGGGCAATATATAATGCAAACGATTGGAGCGGCACCTCCCTCTATACCTGCGTCAGAATGGAATGGTGTAACGGAAGAAAAATATCAAGCGGAACTTGTTAATAATGCGATATGGGATTACGTAAACGATCCTGATAATACTGCTAAGCAAAATGCATTAAATGCTGCCATTGGCGTTTATGAGACTTACGCCTCAGCTAGAAATAACCTGATTGATCAGTACAACGTACAAGTGCAAAATTATAACAATAACGTTGCAAGCATTAATCAGGAAATCGAGGCATTTAATCAAAAATATGAGGGCTACCTGGTATTTGGAGAACCTACTCCTCCCGGGTCAGACATTCGTCAAATTCCCCTTTTAGAGCCAAGCACCCCTGAGTACACACTTTTACCAATAGGACTACCGCCATCACCGACACCAGTGGGTATTCCTGTTAATCTGAGTCAATATGTTTCTATCGAAATACCCATTGTCAGCGATATATATCTTATCCACAAAACCATGAATTTCTTCCTAAAATATGGATATAATAGCGGTCCAACATTTGGACTCGACACGAGTGTACAAACAGCTATTGATCAATATAATAACGACTATGTAATCACCCCAGATCCACCTCCGGCGATTCCACCAAATACTGAACAGTTGGCTGTTGATACATTAAATGAGCAGATTGTCCTCTATAACGCAAATAATATAACTGCCCAAGAGCTAACTCAGGCAATAAATGATTATAATACCAACGTGAGTACCAATTTCACTCCCACGATCAATGACTTCAATTCTAATGTTGTTGATGGTTTCAATGCAGAAAATATCACGATTATTCTAACAGGCCCACCACCATTTTTTATCCCATTTCCCGTGACGATTCCGGAGTCAAGACCCGAAGTTATTAACCAGCTTATTAACGTAACGAATCCTTTATTAGGAGGAACCCCAGAACTTTTGTATACCCCATTTCCTGATATCGATCTCATCACTCCAGGAGTACAGGCGGGAATTGATGATCGAACTTCTATGCCTGACGCTCCTAGCACATTCCCTTTACCGGATCCTAGAGATGCTCTGCCATTGGATGAAAGAGATCCCTATCTACAGATTCCTGATTTTACTCCTCCACTTGTTCCAGATGATAAATATACTGCTGAGAATATGGCTATCCTTGAAGAAATACCATTTGTAGATCTAACGGGAATTCCGCAGATCACTGGTAATCTTTCAGATCCTACCCAGTTCAGTACAATAAACAGCTTTTTCGATGGATTGAATACATCCATTGATGCTTACAATACAGCCCAGACTGGTCTGGAAAATGCAGCCATTAATACATATAATAATGCGATTACGACATGGAACAATTCTCTACAGACACAGGCTGATTTGGATCTTCTAAACCAAGCTATTGACGATTACAATGCTCAGGTAGCTATTTTAAATCCTGAAATAGTTGCGATAAATGCTCAAGTTGATGTTTTTAATACAGGCCCTCCAGTCCCTCATGATGGTGGGGAGTACTTAGCTGATCTTAATGCAGAAATTGAACAGGAGAATATAGATCGAGCTACCTATGGGTTGCCTCCTATCCCTCTCTATGATCCGAAGCTGCTCAGAGATCTCATGCCAGGTTCTTCGGTTTCCGCAAATCGTACTTTACAAAATGTATTAAGCTCCTATAAGCCACTTCACAATAGAAGTGATTATTCGACGGTACCCATAATGACTCAGGACACTATCAATGATAATTTAATTGTTTCCAACTTGGGAGATTTGGTATGCGATTATCAGAAACTCTCTTCTTTGACACAATTCCAATTTACTGATCTGGATTTTGTTGCTTGGAGAGATATGTTGACGACGGGAGGGATAAAAGGGTTAAATATCGATTATAATGATGTTGCGAACCTATATCTCGAAGCTGGTGGTGCTCCTTGGCCAGTAAATTCTTATTTTGGTGTCTCTCCACCTCCTGAGCCGGTAACGGGTAACCTTTCTTCTGATACTCAAGCATTAATGAATGAGTGGATTAGCCAGGTAATCGCCTCAATGCCTTATGATTTGACAGTTGCTTCCAATACAGGGGTTAATAATACAAATTTAACCACTTTACAAGGTGCGATAGATGAGTATAATGCGTACATTGATCAATTAAACATTGCTATCGCTAGTTATAATAATGGTATTGATGATGTGAATGAATTGGTTGGTCTTGAGGCATGGACGGTTCCAAGTGATCAAATAGTCATTACTTTTTCTACATATGGAACGATATCACCTCCTAGCGGAATTTTTTCTGATCCTCAGACATTGACCGACGTACAAATATTTCCACCTCCTGTTGTCACTACCACAGAAATAAAGACATATATACGCGTTGACGAAATAGCTCAGGATAATGTCGGTCTCTGGTTACAACAAATTCTTGATGATCAATCCATATCACAGCAGGACAAAGACTCTGCTCAAGCGGAGGCCGATAGATTTGTGTTCTTTGCTGAAAGGTCGATACCTGTAGCCCTTCCAAACACGTTAAATGGCTATTCTTCCACATACAACGATAGGTATCAAAGTTTAGGGTTAATTGGTCCTTTAAAAGAAGTCAGTTTACTTGAAGAAATTGCTACTGTCACCAAGCTTCCAGACATAACAGATAATAGCGTGACCGGTAATTCTATCACTAATAATGGGACTGTGAACGATTTTACAATAGCAAATGGTAATACAACAGTATCAAACTTTAATGCCTACCAAGTACAGGGGTTTTTATATGCAATAGCCAAT
>JAJFMC010000141.1 GCA_021772365.1 Chlamydiota bacterium | reverse complement strand
TTTCTTCCCCTCTTTTACAAGCTAGGATGTTCAGTGCTGAACGTGCGGAGCACATACGATTTGTGATCAAAAATGGAGTCTTGCCTCCACAAGATATTAGGTGGGATTCTTCGGATTCGCCATACGGGTATTATCAATCTGGATCTGATGAGCTTATACAGGTCGTAAAACCTCCTTTAGGAGTTTGCTTACCAGAAATTGCTAATATGGAAAGTGCTTATTTTGAAGGACTTGAAGAGGTGTTGGCGCTGTTGATAAAGAATACCATTCCATTTAGGGTCATTCCCGAAGCTTTACTGACGACAGAATGGGATGGTCTCGATGAACTTATCGTGACAGCTTCCGGAGTCTCTGTATGGGGGCTACGCAAGTTACAGGGCTTTTGTGCCGCAGGAGGAAAGGTTGTGACGATTGGTGATTCTTTAGATGTTGCTGAAGAAATTTCTTTTTCGGAATGGCAGAATCAGCATAAAGTGTGAATATGAGTATGAAAAAATATTTCAACATCGATATCCCGAAGAGGCATAGCCAGTGCTCTCATGCACAGGAAGAGTTAATCCCTGGTAACGACATGTATTCGGCCATTTTTGAAGAGGGACAAGCTCTTTCAAGAGAAGACTACTGCTCACAATGTTGGACGCAATTACAGAAAGAAGCAAAGGTACACGAAGCTGTTACCTTTTGGAAATCTGTCGTCCCTGAAAAAAAAGAGGTAAAAGAAATCTACCTCGATAGAGATGATAAAGCTCTTGCTCTTCTTAATCAATTCATACAGTCTGAAAACGTTGATGAAATGCATCAGGCGATGATTCTCGCACTCTACCTATCAAGAAGGCGAAAACTTTACCGGCGTAAAGAGGAAACAAATGATGAGGGAGAGAATGTGATTATTTATGAAGTTGCTCAAGCTCAGGAATTCGTATCGGTGAAGAAGGTGGACCCGCAAACCATCGATATCCCCAAAATACAAAAAATGATAGCAGCAAATCTAAAAGATTAGCATGGATGAGATTGTTGACGATTTTTCTATTTATATAAGTTCAGAAAAAGGGCTCTCTATGCATTCTGTCGAAGCATATCGTCGCGACATCATGCACTTTGTCGAGTTCCTGTCTAAAAGCGGTGTCCATGACATCACAGAGGTGAAGCAGGATCATATCGTTAGCCATTTGGCACACCTCAACAATCAGGACTACGCATCCTCATCGATCTCTCGTGCCCTCATTGCCATCAAGGTGTTTTTTCGCTTTCTCAAGCGTGAACGCATCGTAGAAAATAACGTAGCATTTTACCTCGAATCTCCAAAACTATGGCAATTGATCCCTGATGTCCTTTCAGGTGAAGAAATCGAAAGCTTAATCGCACAACCTGACGACCAGACATTACTAGGAGCGCGCGATAAAGCGATTATCGAAGTCCTATATGGAAGCGGTTTGCGTGTCTCTGAGGTGTGCCGTCTCGATATCTATGATGTAGATGATGATTTCGTCAAGGTGTTCGGTAAGGGGAGTAAAGAGCGTATTGTCCCTATCGGGCGGCAAGCTGTCAAGGCAATCGACCATTACCTTATGTTTTTTCGCTGCCAGTATGATAGTGAAGAACTGAAGCGCTTGTTTTTATCGAAGAACGGTAAGCCAATCGATCGTATTACCGTGTGGAAGATGATCAAAGAGTACGCAAGATATGCTAGTATTACAAAGAATATCTCCCCACATACGCTACGGCATTCATTCGCCACGCACCTCCTCGATAACGGAGCCGATCTTCGGGTCATTCAAGAAATGATGGGACATTCGAACATCAGCAGCACAGATCGCTACATGCATGTTTCTAAAGCACATATACAAAAAGCATTCGATGCTTTTCACCCCCGTAACACCAGGTTTGAATAAATTAAGTATCGAGCACTGAAGAGGCTGTCAGTAAATCAACCCACAGTCTAGTTTTGATTGATTTTTTCGTAGATTGGTCATTTTTCATAGGCACCTTATTTATCCGAATGTACAGATTCCATCAGTGTAATTTTTGATTAGTTTTCCTTGGATACTCTTCTAGATGATATCTCTTTCAAGAGAAGAGTATTTTTGTTTGAACTTAGGTAACAGTGCCTTGGCAATCGATAAGTGTTTTTTGGTTTGCTTATCTTTTACCGGAATAGATAAATTGTACTTTTCATCCGACAAAATTTGAGCAGGCTGATATCCTAATTTAGCTAATTCATCGATATAAACTCTCGCCTTTTTTTTATCTTGAAAAGTACCATCTCCACCCCAATAGTATAGAGCAAGTGAAAATTTCGCTGGGAGATAACCTTTGTTGGCTGCCAGTTGGTAGAGCTTGTTGGCTTCACCTCTATTTTCTTTTATTCATTTTCCCTCTTCAAAGATGATTGCTAGATTACATAAGGTTTTTACGATCTCATTTGTTGCTTTTGTTTTATTGTTTTTTAAGGTGGATTTGTGCCCTCCCTCTTTCATTGCCTGTTGGTGTCCCTTATGTGCGGCTAGTTTGCGGTATAAGGTTTGCAATGTATAAAGTTTTTTTTCATTGTAGATTTGGCTCAAAACATATTGAGCCGAGGCATATTCTTGATTAGCAGATTGTGTTAAATAGTGAATTGCATTTTCTTCATCCTTAGGAACTCCATTTCCATTTCGGTAACATAAGCCTAGAATATACTGAGCTTTACGATGTCCTTTTTGTGCACTTTTCTCTCCATAGTCAACTGCAAGAGCATAATCTTGATTAACTCCGTTTCCATAATAATAGTTACGGCTTAAATTTCCTAATGCTGATGAGGATCCTAATTTTGCAGCATGTCGATATATCACACTTGCCTTGTTCTTGTCTTTATCAACACCTTTTCCGAAAAAAAATTTATCAGCAACCCTGTTAAAACTAGTTGCTGAGGCATTTTTTTCCATGGACTTCAGACACTTCTGGCCTGTTATCGCACCTTCTTCGGATGAATGGGATGTGAGAAATAAACGGAAAGGGCCTACACCTTTTTTTTGAACAAACCAATGAATTTTGCTGGCGGGACCAATTAAATTAAGATTTATCGTTGAAAATTTGCGTGACAAGTGATACCCGTCAGTAATAATGAAGTTCCTAGGATTTTTATTTTCGAATTCAAACCAGCAGAGTATTGCCTTTCGATGTGTTTTAAGATGCTTGTCAACGACATTTTTATAGGGTATTCTCGTTATCCGGTCTAAGCTGTTATGTTTAACGTTTATTGACATATTTGGAATTTTAAATAAGTCACTGACATCAAGTTTATATTCTTGTGGCGTGCTTGGGAAAATCGTCATAGGCCTCCTAAAAAAAATATGCTTATCTATACTGCTCGCACTTGAATCTGAGAATTTTTCCTGCGCCGGCATCCCGATCTTGTTCAGCATGAAAATCACCCATAGATGGCCATTGGCAATTTCCCTGCCGAGCAATCTAGGGCGCCGACTTTGGCAAAATTCTTACATTCAAGTGCGAGCAGTATATACGTAGTATATAGCAATTTTAATGTAGAAATAAAATAACAAATTTAATGCATAAAACGTAATTGCTCAAGCGGTAAAATTAACATGAAGAGCCGTATACTTGATCCGTACGTACGGTTTTGTGAGAGGTCGGGGCGAGAACCCCACCTACTCGATTAAAACGAGGTGTCGTTTTTGTTATTTTAAAGGAAGTTTGTACCCGATAATCAACTAATATTCTCTCAAGAATGGTCACCAAATATCAAGAAAGCGATACCTCGCTTTACTCCTAAGCCCTTCGACCCTGATTGCTACCCCAAACTTGTCGTAAACGGTCTTTTTTGCGCCCAGATGCGTAGCCTCGATTTGAAGGTAAGGGTTCAACCCCTTACCGAAAGCCGAGGCTTAGCAGATGGGTGTAAAAAAGACCGTTTACGACAAGAAAATGTTTGTATAATGTTTTTTTCGAATCAGAACGGGAGAATATTATGAACGACTAC
>JAJFMC010000015.1 GCA_021772365.1 Chlamydiota bacterium | reverse complement strand
TTCCAGGTTTATATGCCAATATAACAGGGTCTTTTCCAATACCAAAAACCATATCCAATTCATCTTGCGTATTAACAATTAGTTTCGAACTGCTTTTTGGTAATTCAGACCTCTGCTTGCTATTAACTTCTCCCGTGAGCATAGCCTCTTGCTTTCCAGCTAGATTTCGATAACATTGCTCATTAGGTAAACCGCTAGTCATATTTAGTAAATGATCTATCGTAATAATTTCTTTTTTTAGTGTTGCTTCTGAAACCGGTAGTCTATCAAACGTATAAAATTCAGGAAGATTGGGAAGATGCTTTCTAATGTCATCACTCAAATTTAAATCAACACCCGGGTCATTAGCCAGCTTCACTAAACACATCGCGGTAAATTGTTTTGATACAGACCCAAAATGCTGTGATGTGTCAGGGGTCATTTCTGTTCCATCCATATTAGCCAAACCGCAGGAAAAAATATCCGCAACTTCCCCGTTTATAGTAAAAACTGCACTAATACCAGGTTGATTAGGCAGAAATTGTTGCTCTATCAATTCTCTGCTTTTATCTATTTTCATCTGCACATCTAAACTAAGTGGAGTTGACTTATTTATTTCAGCAAGCTCTAATTTTAATTGTCTAATTCCATGAGTTTTGGAGATAGGATGAGCAGATACGTGCGTGACAGATGGAATGTGTTTTAACCCACGGGAAAGCTCTTCAATCGTAGATGGTTTTTCTTTAAGAGCTCGCTTGAGCAGCATATTAATAGTGGTGGCATCTGCTCTATCTTTTGGAATAATTGAATAGCGAGCAGAACTTGTTTGTTCTGGGCGAAGGTCAAACTCGTAAGTCTTGCCTTCGGTGAAAACTCTGAAGTGGAAATCGTTACCTGATAACATTAGCCTCCTCCTATGAACTTAAGATGCGCAAGTTTTGTGCCAACTATGATTACTCCGGTAATTTTTCTATTGGGGGTTTATTGCCCAACCTATGTTGTTAATGTAAAGATGTTGTTAAAATAATTGTGTTAGTATTGTTTTTTTAAAGTTGTATTTGCTATAATCACATTAACGTAACATTATATAGCTAATAATAAGGAGTCTATATGGATATAGAACCTACGATGACGAAGATGCAGCCTAAAATCATTAACCGTCAACTTAAAATGACTCCGGTTTCTGTTCCAGGGCCAAGAATACAGTTGCCGTCCCAATCGTCGATTGGAAAATCGCAGCCCCCTGACCCAAAGTACTCAGTAAATAGTGCTTTTCGGGCAGGAGCCAATCCTTTAAATCGCAATAGCGGTATCGATTTACAGAAACTTAGCAAATATGCAGCTCGAAATAATGCAGCGGAGTTGTTGGCTCAAAGTTTAATGAACCACTTCTACGGTGGGCGTATCTACGCATAAGCGTCGTTTTTTGTAACCATTGCCAAATAGGGGTTATTTGCCCAATCCCAAATAAGGGCCAATCCAACCCCTTTGTCTGTTCCATTGTACTTCTTTTCCAAGAGTTTGTCGAGTTCGATACTCAGATCTTCATTGAGGTAATCTTCGATAACCAGAGATCTGATGCCTCGTATTTCGAAGAATCGTGTACGAAACAGGCGATATCGTAATTAGAAAAATCATCAACAACTTTTTCCTGAGCTCTAGACCCAGAAAGAATCAAAGCCCTAACAGATTGTTCTTTCTCACCCCAACGGATGAGTTTCTCAAGCAGATATTGTTCCGTTATTCCGGAGAGGGCCATGTACAGATCCTACAGTTTAGATTTTAGAAGGGGTTCTCCTGCAAGATCACCAGTTTCGCTTAGACGTGCTCCAAGCTCATGAGTTGATCTCTCTAACGGTGTCTGCTTCAGGAGATTCTCTTGTATCGTTTGCGCAAGATCGCTCGCTAGCCCCAATCCCTCCTTATCAGAAACAATTGTTATGGTAACTCCGTTTTCTAGACGGTGTGATAGGTGCGCACTAGCGGACTCAATCGATCCTCCGTGAGAGAACTCTCTCTCCGAAAAAAATTCCCCACCGAATTCCTCAATCAAGTCAGAAAAAGGGCTGTCGGTATCTCTATATTTAGCCCCTAGCCAGTTTCCGAAACGTGCAAGATCACCTACAGTACTCCAAGCCCCACCAGCAGGTCCTCCCGTAATATGAGAGGATACCTTGTCTTGTGGATTCACTCGCGCTTTCTCGGGTTTATGCCTTTCATAGACCCCAACACCAGCCGGCTCCAATACGTAGTCATGGAGCAGCCCATCATAGGTCATTGCCTCTTTATTTTGGCTGTTATAGAGGTGCTGTAGTGATAGACCGACTAGTAACAACCCAAGGTTGCTGTAAGCATAACCTGACTTGTCAGGGACCACCAAATTTTTGTCTGCAAACTGAAGGAAATCTTCCGGTGCATCAACAACTGGTGGAAGTCTATTCTCTTGCAGGGCTGCCTCAATGGCATCTTGGTAGTTTCCTAAATAGTCGCCATAACGACCATGATGTAACATAACTTCTCGCAGAGTTGTATGCTTCAGTTGCTCCCTAACTTTCGGCGGTAATTTTTCTACTATTTCTGCACTAAGCTGAATCGGCTTATCAAGAGCCTTCTTGGGAATAACTTTCTCTTCGATCATTCTCAGTGCTAATACACCTGTAAAAACTTTTCCAACTGAGTGGATGGCAAAAGGCGCCTGTGGATCGGGAACATTTGGGGTTGATACAGTATAAGTACTAGACCTATCTGTAATCGTTACGGCTCCGGAAAAGCCAGTATCACGCATGTAGTCCTGAATATCTTTCAAATCTGATTTGGTAACAGTGACTGGCTTTTGGCTTAGAGGTGCTCGCGGAATTACATTTAATCCTTCACCATGGTCGATTGCGGAAAGCTGCTCTTCAGTCGATTTAGCAAACAGTTTTTGAAACTTAGCCGGGTCGTTACCCTCTACTGCTGCCAAAAAAGTCTTCTCGACGATACCAGGATTATTGGAGCAGTTTTTGAGAAACTGTAAAAACATCCCATCCGGTTTTCGCAGATCGGCCAACCGCTTTTCATGAATATCTATTTGAGTCGTTAAACTACTTCGTTTGGCACGGCCTGCTTTTCCTCTGGAGGTAGACTCCATTTGCTTCTTCAGTCGTTCGATATGCTTGGTAGTCTTAGCTATCTTTGCAAACCTCGAAGAATTTTTCTCCCAGTACTTATTGGCTACAAGCTTTTGTTTACCAGGTAATGAAGCCTTCTTTTGAAGAGACCAAGCCCCTTCCTTGTGTGCCACTTGTTGTCCAAAAGGTTGAATTGCCACCGATTGTACCCGTTCAGCGATGCCAATCTCTTTTGCACCAACATCCTGCAAACGGATTTTTAGGTCTTCGATTGTCATTCCTGACTTAGCTAGCTCTGGTAACTTTGCCTTCAACCAAAGAACTTCGGATTTATCACCACGTATCACATAGTTTCTTCCATCAATCATTACATTCTCCGCCGAAGCCTTCTCTTGCTGTTGAAAATCAACGTCATAAGATTGATTTTGGCTTATGAAATGTAGGTGAAAATCGTTACCTGACGACATTCGCTTTCTCCTATTAACTTAAAATATGCAAGTTTTGTGCCAAATAGATTTGTTCGTTATATCTATATTAATAAATAAAAAAACTAAAACTTACCATAATTTCTTTTATTAATGGTTTGTTATTGTTATCATGCGCATAAATAAGAAGATTACTTAGAAGCAGTATAGCTCTAAATCGTGCAAATATCCATGTTTTTTCATCAATATCACCGTAGACCCCGATTGCCACCCCAAACCGCAGCTAAAACTTCTTTGAGCACGTCAGA
>JAJFMC010000140.1 GCA_021772365.1 Chlamydiota bacterium | reverse complement strand
AAATTCTCAAAGAAAAAATAATTTCTGAAAATTTGGTTGTATTGAATTGTTAAAGGAAACTACATAACGTAGTTTACCACGCACAAACACAATCACCATCATGCTTGCACATTGTCAATTTGTTACTGTCAAAACATCGCTTGTGTGCCGCTTTTGAGCTTCACTTTTCCTCAACCATCTTTGCTGAAGACATGTAAGAATATAGCTAACCGACACCCTTTTCTGCAAGGGGTTTCTGAAAAAAAAACAAAAAATGTGAAAAAAGTTACCTTACGGCTAGTTTTACGATAGTTTTATCTTTAAAATTTCAAAGGAAAAAGGGTCTTTTCCCTAGGGAGAAGGTGAAATCCTGTGTTTTTAGGACCATTTCACCCTTTTTGTCTTTTAATTAGACTTAGTGTAGATTTTCTTCGAAATCACCTGTAGAGAGACACACACATGTTTAAGAAACCCAAAAAAACACGACACTTTCCACCCGGTACATTCATCCCTACACGTGCTCGTGTATTGGCGATCCTTCAGTTATGCATAGCTTTTTCAGTGATTTGCTATAACTTGGGGACACCTTTTTTAGGAGAGGTCTTTGAGGTTAGGGAACAGCAATCGTTGTATCAATCGATCATGAACAATCATTTGTTCCATGAGTTAAACGGCCTCGAGCAGGATACGATCATGGAAGGATACCAGCAGCTATTGGCATATGGGAACCGAAGTTTTTGGCAAAAGATGTCGGAAGCATTACGGCTCTTTTTTGCCGACATTCCCCCCTTTAAGTTGGCGTGGGTATTTCTTTCTGTGATCGTTCCGATTATGTTACTGAAAAAAGTAGAGGGAGCGAAGTTAGCCGTTTGGCTGATACCCTTGGTAACGGTTCTTTATTCTATAGATAGTCTAATGTTTTACCCTGAACAGCCTGTTTTGAAAGAGCAACAGCTCTTTCCCAGTGAGGAGTATTTAGTCGATCGATATTTGGATAACCCTTTAAGTTCGAGCATCACCGGACAGCAAGAGGAACTAAAGCAAGCATGGAATCGGTATTTAGTCGTTGAATGGTCAGATGAATCACCGGACAATGAATCGCAACTATACCCAAACAAGGTGAATCTTGGTGCCTTTGCCTTCAACCTTGCCCGTTTAGAAGCAAGGAAAGAAGATCAAGGAATAGTACCACTATATGAATGGAAACAGTCACTCTTCGTGCTTTTGCTTTATATGGGGTGGAACATCTATTTTGCGTTTAGTGTGACTCGTTCACTAAAGAGGGAATGAATACAGATCTTGCATTTTGTGCTCTTTGCGGGTATATACAAATAAAAGATTTAATTAACTAGGGAATGATACAATTATTTTAAGCGGTTTTCTCTCGCAAGAAGCGGAGTTCGCAGTAAACCAAGGCTGGTTTACAAGAACGAGCCCGAACCGAGTCGGAAAAAATCCTAAATCATTTTGTAATTCTCTCTAACCACTATTTGCTAACATGCCTGCTACCACACCACCACGTTGGAAATCAGTCCTATCATTTCTCGGTTATCTACTGTTAATCGTCTTCTTAACAGAGATGTTATACCTTGCCAGTCAAGAAACCTCCCACTA
Source organism: Chlamydiota bacterium (assembly GCA_021772365.1). Lineage (GTDB taxonomy): Bacteria > Chlamydiota > Chlamydiia > Chlamydiales > Criblamydiaceae > JAJFMC01. The sequence goes on along the minus strand of JAJFMC010000140.1, from coordinate 2,004 downwards.
TGTGTCGACAAACAAGCTGATCGTCAAACCCACAGATTATAACGACGCACACCTTCAAACCGCAATAGAACAGCTAAGATACCGTGCAACGGCTCAACCTTTTAACATTCCCGCCCTCATTATTTTTGTCTGTGCAATCCTTCATACATTCTTCTCTCACAACTTCAATCTATTATCGGAAAAGCTCCGAAATAAGAATTTGGAGCAAAACAAGGAGATTGTCGACAGCTTCGGTGTTGAAATTCTTCGCTTTATGGGGGAGATAGAAGTCATTTTTGGAATATGGATAATTCCCCTGTCTCTCGTCATGTCCTATTATTATGACTGGGCGACAGCGATCAACTACCTCAACACGCTGAATTATACAGAACCATTATTTGTAGTAGTGATCATGACGATCACCTCAACTAAGCCCGTGGTTCGATTAGCAGAAGACTGCCTGCATTATGTAGCGAGGCTTGGTGGTGGCAATGTACGGGCATGGTGGTGGACGATACTGACAGTTGGCCCGTTGGCCGGATCGTTCATTACAGAGCCTGGGGCGATGACCATTTCTGCTCTGATGCTCAGTAATCACTTTTACCGTTACAAGCCTAACCCCAAGTTTGCCTACGCCACCCTAGGCTTGCTATTTGTTAACATCTCCGTTGGGGGTGTATTCACAAGTTTTGCAGCTCCGCCGGTTCTAATGGTTAGTAGTACTTGGGAATGGGACACATCGTTTATGATGGCGAATTTTGGCTGGAAGGCTGCTATCGGAATATTCTGCGCCAATACCTTTTACTATTTCATTTTCCGCAGAAACCTCGATGGTTTGGAAGAAAAGCGACAGCTTCATATTAAAGAAGAGACCTGGCAAGAAGAAAGCGAGAAAATCATCCCTTTTTGGATTACTTTGGTCAACCTCGTCTTTTTGGCATGGACCGTAGTTCACGGCCATTTCCCTGTCATCTTTATCGGTTCATTCCTGCTATTTTTGGGATTCCAAAGGGCGACACTCCCCTACCAAACCAATCTGCAGTTACGGACACCAATCTTGGTAGGGTTTTTCTTAGCAGGTTTGATTGTCCATGGAAACCTACAAGGTTGGTGGATTTCACCAATTTTGGGACATGTCAACGATTCGGTGTTGATGGTGTTATCGGCCACGCTTACGGCTTTTACCGATAATGCCGAGATAACCTTCTTGGCATCGCTAATCCCAACGTTTACGGACGCGATGAAATATGCCGTCGTTGCCGGAGCGGTAACAGGCGGGGGGTTGACGGTGATAGCAAATGCTCCTAACCCGCTTGGTCAGGCTTTACTTGGCAAGCATTTCCATCAAGGGGTTTCTACTGGTGGTTTGTTCCTTGCAGCAATCACCCCTACGCTGATCATGGCGACTATGTTCTGGATCTTCAAACCTTTTTAGCACACATTCCTTTTCTTTTGAAAAATGCTAGCGCCAAATACAATAGCTCAATAGAATGGATTTATGAAACGATATTTTCTTACAGCACTATTCCTTTCAGTACTGCTGCTTTTTAGCTCCCACGCAGGTCCTCCTTGTGATATCAGCCTTTTATCAATTGATTTGAAATACAATGAACAAGATGGCGTCAAAATCTGTGAGATGCAGCAGGGGTTGAATTCCCGATTAATAGGAGTTACATTTTTAACAAAATCAGAAGGATTAATTGCAGAAAAAATAGCAGAAAACCTATCAAAATATAATTTACCAATCTGGTTTTGTCATAATGGAATTGGTAAATATTACTACCCTGTCTTTATGAGACTACGAGGTTGGAAAGAGGCCTACTCCTTTACCTTTCTTTTAAAAGATAAAAAGTTCATGAAGAAAAACAAAAAGCGTGCCAACAACGTAGCCAGTATACGTGACTATCATGGATTAATAATCGCAGGCTATAATGCTATTGAGAAGAAAAAAGTAGGTAAGTTGAGAGGTGCCCTACTACTCAATCACGCCTTTCTCAGCCATTTCGGCGAATATGAAATCACTGA
>JAJFMC010000139.1 GCA_021772365.1 Chlamydiota bacterium | reverse complement strand
AAAAAGGGAACCACACTTGGGATCTCACAGTGCATTATCATAAATGTCCAAAGTGTAAATATATTCTTGAAAGTCGAAATGACTATTTTTATCGCTTAGGAAAATATATCAAAGAGTTGGATTGCCCTCGATGTGAGCATGCATTTACCATTCAAAAAAATGTAAAACCATCAATAGGCCCGTTCTTTGGGGAAGGTTCAACAGTAGAAATGGAATGGGGAGAAAAATAAATGAATGTAAAAGAACATGTTCCTGATGAAAAAGAAGAACAGATCGCTCGCGATACTTTAGAACGATATTCCGGTTCTGATGTAAACCTGTTCCAGCCCTATTTACTACTCACTAATTTTCCCAAGTATGTTCATTACTTTGCTGAAAGTAGAGATGTACAGGTCCTAGAAGGGAGTATGTTTAAAGTGGCTCACTCGCCAAAGGAGAATATTAGTATCCTCGACTTTAAAATAGGGTCTCCATCAGCAGCATTAGTTGTCGATCTCTGCGCTTTTTTACCCATCAGAGCTTCTCTCATGCTGGGGATGTGCGGCGGACTGAGGCGTCAGTATAAAGTTGGAGATTACTTCGTCCCCTTGGCTGCTATCCGTGCAGAAGGGACTTCAGACTTTTATTTTAATCAAGAGGTTCCGGCTCTTGCCAACTTCATGGTACAAAAGTCTGTGACAAATGTTTTGGATGAGGAGAAAATTCGCTACCATATCGGCATTACACATACGACGAATAAGAGGTTTTGGGAATTCAATAATGAGTTTGTCAATCGCATAAAGATTACCCGCCCACAAGCTATAGAGATGGAGTGCGCTACACTGTTTATGGCTGGATATTACCACAAACTCCCTGTTGGGGCGTTGCTATTGATTTCCGACTTACCGTTAGATTCCGAGGGAATAAAAACAAAAGAAAGTTCGCAAAACGTATTTGCCAAGTATACCCTCGATCATGTAGAGACGGGGGTACGTATCATGCGATCTCTAGATGATGCTATGAAGTTTCATCCTAAAGGGGTATTCAGAGGAAAACGACGACGATTTGAAGGAGCATAATATGACGATTTCAGAACACCAACAAAATGTAAAAACCTTTCTCAATTATGACTTTGTAAATGGACCAGCACAGGGGAGGATTCTTTTTGTAGACAAGAGTGAGTGCGGGTGTCATACCCTTCGAGAAGTCAATGTTAATAAACTATCTTTTCCTGAAAAAATGAGCTTTTTCTTTTCCGATGGAAAGAAACTGGAGACTGTTGTTGACTACGTGAATGACTTTCTTGTTAACGAAGCTCGAAAAGTACAATCTCAGAATCCTGAACTGTGGAAAATGCAGTTCGCTCAATTAGAGAGAAAAGTAAACAAATTCAATGATAATCACTGGTTTTCAGACATTGAATTTAATAATCCGTTATTTGATAGATTAAAAATTAAAGTGACGATGCCTAAAATCCCGGAAAGCCTTGATGATAAAAGGGCATTCAAGCGATCAATGGTAAAAATTCATTATACACCATTGACAACGTTTGAAAAAGTAGAAGAGATTTTAAAAGAGCAGATCGGCCCCGAAAGATTTCTATATGACGCGGATTCGTCGGATCGTTCAACGATCAGAGAATTAGCCAAAAGAAAGGTGACGATCGGTTCTTGGGTGTCTAACAATATAAATAAAGAATTAAATGTTGTCTTCAAAGACATCAATCTCAGCGACTATGTTGACTATATCCATGAAAAAGGGTACATCGATGGCCATTACAAGGGCTATGCAAGTGGATTATACAGATCTTCATCTCGCACTAGCAGGAGAGTGATGACGGGTTTTCCGGAGTTAAAGTCTGAAAAAGCGTCCACTCAGAAAGAGCTTTTCGAGAAATATAGCTGAGTAGCTTAAAAAAAGTGGTAGAAGAACCTGAAAAGGTCTATCATTCTTTATGTTACCTTAACAAATTAAAAGTATAATCATACCTAATTTGTTAGATTATTATTAGGTTAAGGGTTACTGGAAATATGAAAAACATTTTTTTTGATCAAGGCAGCAGACCTCTCACATCTTCACAAAGTACATCAAAAACATCACAGCGTGACTCTTCTCAGGTGTCCTCTCGTTGGAAGGAAGTCAGTGAAAAGAAGAGTCCCAAAGAAAGACCTGTAGAACGGAAACTCCCAGGTAGCCAGCAGCCCAAAAAACGTGGCCATTTACCAAAAGGTAAGCAGCCCGTGGAGTTTAATGACGAACAGGAAAATACCTCGCCATTCGATATATTTGGTAATCTAGAGAGCAGTAGTAAGCAGCAAGACTCTCAATATGTATCTTTACCAGAATTGTAAGTTGAAGGCGACCAAGTGATGAGCGCTTTTGTTGAAGAAACAGAGAGCGGGTATGAGGAAATTGACCTTTCAATCCTACAATCTCCCAAAAAAGACAAAATCGTTGCGATGCATGAAGACACTTCATTTATGGCACCTACAGCGAAAGGTGTATCTATTGCAGCAGTTCAGCCTTCTACTGACGGTGTCCAGTCAAAAATTTCACCTAAAACTGTCAGTCTCATCGAAGAGCTCATTAATAAAATTGTCGATGAAGTCAATATCCTAAAAGTCGATGGACGTACAGATATGACGCTTACACTCAAACATCCGCCGATGTTTTCTGGTGCACAAATAACCATCACCGAATTCGACTCTGCCAAAAAAGAATTTAATATTAAATTTGAAAACCTTTCTCAAGAAGCCCATGAGTTGATTTCTATGCAGTCTAACCTTGATAAATTACAGTCAGGAATGCAGCAGAGGGGCTACAATGTCCATATCGTGAGCGCCAATACCGAAATCGAGCAGCCTGAACAAATCTATGAAGGCCATAACGATCGTGATGGTAGCGATGAACGTGAAGAGCAGCAAGAACAATCCCAACACAATCAAGAAGACCAAGAATAATCTTTGTTCAATGAGCCCCAAAGAGTCTTAGGTGGTAAGCTAACTCCTGCTGACGCACTAATCATTTATAAAATACCGATATTTCTGTAAAAAAGATTCTGCCTCGTTCCACTCCATTTTTTCTTTGGAAATTATCTATTATATCGTGGAACGACTCAAAGACCCCGATTGCCACTCCAAACCGTATCTAAATCTTCTTACGAAAAAATGGTGTTTTTTCATTTTAGTAGAGGTATGTACATGGTATACCGATCGTTAATGAAGAATTGGTCGTGCCCGTGCCCG
>JAJFMC010000138.1 GCA_021772365.1 Chlamydiota bacterium | reverse complement strand
TCTGTGATGGCACAAAACCCGTGGCCGTAGCAGGTGTTATGGGGGGGCAAAACTCCGAAGTGAGCAATACCACCAAAAATGTACTTCTCGAATCCGCATACTTCGATCCAAGCTCCATTCGCAGAACGAGTAAACGTCTTGGTCTCATGACTGATGCATCACGTCGATTCGAAAGGGGATGTGACCCCAACATGGTCCCCAAAGCTTTAGATAGAGCGATCATGCTCATGCAAGAACTTGCTGGGGGAAAAGTTGCAAAAGGCCTCATCGATGTAAAAATAGGGGAGTTTGAGGAAAAAGTTATCCTTTGCCGCGTTAAGAGAGTGAACCGCGTTTTAGGTACAAACCTGAGTGTTGGAGAAGTAGAGAATGTTTTCCGTAGACTTGGTTTCGCCTTCGAGTGGGATGGTGAAAATATGTTTAATGTGTCCGTCCCCACATATAGATTTGATATTTCTCAAGAAGTCGATCTTATTGAAGAGGTGGCGAGATTATACGGATACGATAACCTTCACCGTAAAACAACCTCGTTTCATAACTCAAAACAACCTCACTCTGAAGTGTTCTTCTTCGAAAGAGAAATCCGTGGAAGAATGATTTCCGAAGGATTACAAGAGTTCCTCACATGCGACCTCATTGGCCCTTCACTACTAGAAATTGTTCACGGTTCAGTCATGAGTGAAGACGCCCTCGTAAAGGTGCTCAATCCTACTTCTATCGAACAGTCATGCCTCAGAACTTCGCTGCTTCCAGGGCTGCTTCAAGTTGTAAAATATAACTACGACCACCAAAATCACGATATTAGCGGCTTCGAAATCGGACGTATCCATTTCAAGCAGGGTGAAGACCAATACCATGAAGAAACTGTCGTAGGAATTATCTTGTCCGGGAACAATCACCCACACCATTGGGGGGACAAACCTCGTGAAGTTGATTTTTTCGACCTCAAAGGTATTGTAGAAAATATGCTCGATGGGCTGGGAATCAAAAATCTCACCTATAAAAATAACGAACTCCCACACTTCCACACGGGGCGCCAAGCATCGATCTATATCGATCAGCTTGAGATGGGGACTATCGGAGAAATACACCCGTCGATAACTCGGAAGCTAGATGTTCCTCAACGAATTTTCTTTGCCGAATTTAACCTACAAGATCTCTTTGCTTCACGAGCAAAAGACCAGGTCATGCAATCAATCCCTGTCTACCCCTCTTCGGAAAGGGACTGGACGGTCACTTTGCAAGAATCCATACTCATCAATGATATTTTTGAGCTGATCCGATCGATCGATTCGAGATTGCTAAAGAATTGTGATCTCCGAGACGTCTACCGCAGCGAGAAACTTGGTGAAGGTATGAAAAATGTCACTTTCCGATTTGTCTACCGCGATGTCAAAAAGACGATCGCTCAAGAGACTGTCGACCGTGAACATGCGAGGATCACCGACAGAGTTCGCAGCTTGATTGGGTAAAATACCGAAGTAAATTCAAAAATTGGTTTTTGGTAAAGAGAAAGCTCCCGCGATTAAACGATCGGAAGTCGTTTAATATTAATCAATATTGACCGACTTCCGATCGTTCAATCCCCGGGGTTTTCTCAAAGAGAAAATCCCGATTTTTGAGTTCACTTCGGTATATAATCAAAATGTTGGAAATCTAAGCCCACAATGTGTATGTTAAGTGCAAACTAGCAACTTAAATACTGGGGTAATTATGAAAAAAGTAACCTTTATACTTTTAGCTTTGAGTGCAGGTCTCACAAGCTCCTGCGCAAAAAATACCAACAAAAGACCTTGTAACATCGTTGAAGAGCGTTTCGTTCACAAATACGGAATGGAAGTCGAACAAAAAGATTGGCAAGCTCGTGGAAATAATGGACAGGTTATCACAAAACTTGACGACGGCGTGGTTTTGACACAATCATATCGGGATGGACAGCTCGATGGTGTCACGACTTACACTCACCCGCACAGCGAAATCATAGAGATAGTCGAGACTTATGTGAACGGTCAACTCTCCAACAGAGTGACGAATAACGATATGGGGCGGCCTGTCGAAGAGGTAGATTACACACCGGATGGTTTTGAAATTGTAACAGCATGGTTCGAAGGGGGAATTCCTCAGAGTCGAGAAATGTACAAAAATCATCAACTCGTTGAAGGTGAGTATTTTACACCTACACACCAGCTAGAAACGCGTATCGATAATGGCGAAGGAACAAGGCTTGTTAGAAACACATACGGTGACCTTGTTTCAAAAGATTTATATGAAAATGGCTTTGTTGTTATGAAGTCAACATTTCACCCTAATGGCGCTATTCAGGCAATGACACCTTTCGTTAATAATAAGCCTCATGGAGAGCGAAAAACATTTCACCCTGCTGGAGAGCCTAATAAAATTGAACAGTGGGTAGGCGGTAAGCAGAATGGCTTAACAGTCGCTTTCAAAAATGGCGAAAAAAGGGCGGAAATCCCTTACAGCAAAGGGAAGAGGAACGGTATAGAAAAGCGATTCCGAGGTGGAAGTGTTGTCGTTCAGGAGCTGAGCTGGAAAGATGGTAAAAAACACGGCCCGGCAATCACTTATGTCGACGGTGAAGAAACAAAAACAATATGGTACCACAAAGGAAAGTCTGTAACAGAGACTTCATACGCTCAAAAAAATAAGACTCGTTAAGAGGGAAGGGACCCAAGGGACCTGTAAAGCGTCTCTTGGGCTGTAACTCCCGTGAAATACAAGGTTCCACTTGTGTCTTTTGATTGAAATGCATCTGAATGCCCTGGAACGATGCAGAGATTATCTTAGGAAAAAATTAGCTGGTATCTTTCGTATTCCATACTTCGCTGATCAATGTAGTGAATTCACCGGTTACTTCATCAGCCTCGTATTTCTTTATGACTACGGGGTTATCTAGTCTGTCTAATAGAGTGACGGTATTCTCTTCTGCCCCAAGCTTTTGATAAGTAATGTGTTGCTTAGCAATCAGTGGTCCATGTGGATAGCAGATTTCACACGAGAGGCACAACCCTTTCTCAAAGGTATATTTTTCCATGGCGATCACCCGATCATCCTGATTTCTTATCAGACAAGTCAACTGATTCTCAGTCTCTTTAATAGTCTCCTTATGCCAAGCTGCTTGCTCCTGAGGCTTGAGCCACCTAAAGTCATACAGAGCGGAATCATAGATAATATCGACGAATTGGCCTTTTTCGTATTTCTCAAGTGAATACCTCTTATAATAGGGGTCAACGACCACTTTATAAGTGACAGACTCAGAAGCTTCTGTAACGCCCGAACCGCGGGGGCGTCCATTGTCCCAATAATAGCTCTTAAAGGTCTTGTTCATTAGATACCCTTCATAAATGATTTGACGCCATCTTACCATACCGGAAAACTTTCACACAGGAAAATTTGGCCGCTTTTACCGGGTTGTTTTCACGCTAGTTTACCGAAGTGTTTAGAAATAAGCATGGAGTAGCTTGGCACCATAATCGCTTATATTTTACATCATCACAAAGAGGGTAAAAAAGGAGGGTTACTATGCAGAACCAACAACTAATAAGAGAAATTGCAAAATTAGAATTTGAACACGATCAACTTCTTGCTGAAATGGAGTATATAGATAAGCTGCTACGTCGTGTTGGATTCAGTGACGGATTAGAGACCGTCAAGTGGGCTGCAAAAGATATTGTTGAAGATCACAGCCTAGATAGTGAGGTGTAGTCGAGTCTATTCACTCAAAAACAGCGAGAGACCAAAAATTTACAGAATGTAAAAATGATCTTTATGTCCCTTTAATACAATGACTATTTAATGGTCTCTTCTTAACCGGAACAGAAGGTCTCGGCACAAGAGGTATTAAAATTGGTGATCATATGGGAGGATGCCATGAGTGAAAAAGAACTACTACGAAAAATAGGCCAATTAGAAAGTGTTAATGATTTCTTGGTTACCGAAATCGAACACCTTGATGAACTGATGCGTTTGGTTGGTTTCAAGGGTGGAATTTGTACTGTGAAAGCCACTGCGAACGAAATTATTAAAAGAGGGCTTGTAGAAGCCGAAGAAATTACATAATAACGAATGAAAAATTTAATAAATTAATATGTCATAATAACCGTCCTTTATAACAGAATCTCCAAGCATGGTCGTCATGGTTGGGGATTTTTTATATCCATTGCCCTTAAGAAAGCGATTCAGTATGATTGTACTCTTCTTCTAGGAGCACTAACAACATGACCAAATTAAAAATGTGGCAACCCAAGAAATCATGGGAGGAAAATGAAGAGTCCTGGGACCAAGGTGTTCCTGCTGCACAAAAACAACAAAAGCTAAAAACACTGAAAACTCTCCCCAAAATGCCTGGGATGACTCCTCAAACGGCAAAAAATCTCAAATGGAAAAGCCTGAAATATATGCTTACTCATGACAAAGGGTTTCATATACTAAAAGGTTTTTTGAGACACCCAATTCGCTATGGTAGAGAGTTTTTTAAATCTGCTTTTCAATCAAAGCCGTTCAGCCGCAAAGGTGACTTTTTCTACTATGGTATCAAATCTATCGATGAATTCGAAGAACTCCTGACTCAAGAGGATACTCTATTTGTCATTGGTTTCTCCTACTGCCATAAACCTCTTGAATGCCCCTCAGGACGTTTCACCGACGCCTGCATCCACGATTCAAATAATCCTGTCTGTAGGCAGTGCTTCATCGGTAAATGTATTCACGCCCTTCCTGAAGAGGGGAGTGTGCCGCTACTGATCCCCACTATCCATTATATCGGTAAGGAAATATTTGACGTCGTCCATAACAACCCGGATAAACGTGTGATTTTTATGATCACAGCATGCGAGATGACCCTAGAAATGTTCGGTGATTGGGGAAATATGGTGGGTATCCATGGAATCGGGGTCAGGCTAGACGGTCGTATTTGTAATACGATGCGTGCCTTTGAACTTTCCGAAAACGGCGTAAAGCCCGGACTAACCGTTGTCCTCGATGACACACAAAAGAAAATGCTAGACCTTATCCGTAAGCGATGGAAACATTCAGACTCCTAACTTGAACTCTCCACTGTGGTAAAGCCACCAGCCTCCACCCTTCTCAAAACGACTGCGCTCCGTAAAGCTAGCATCTTGATCGTTCTGCATAAGTTTCGCGGTAAAAGTGACAAAAGAAACCTTTTCACCGATAACTTCTTCGTGGATTTCTAATCCCAAAAACTGCGTCTGGTGACAGAAACCTTCGATTTGCTTCTTCCATAGCTTATGGTCTTGGAGGTACTGGGAGTTATCGGGATGTGTTGTATTGATGATATAATCAGCGAGCCCCGTTGCATATGCCGAATAGCGACTGCGCATCAGGGAAAGGGGAACTTTAGGTAACTGGCCACTGTGATAGGGCTCGCAACAATCACCATACTCTTTTCCACTTTGGCAGGGACAACTCATGAGGAGATCTTCTGGGATTGGTTACATTTCTCAGGGTAATTTTTTTGTCCAAAATAGTGGTGATACTTCCTGAATGGCTTATGTGGATTTTGCTGCTGATAGGGACGTACTCGTGGAGCATCGATACACCCTTCAGAACAACACCCTTTTAATGTTTCCAAACAATCTTTGCAGCAGATGAATAACTCATTACAGTCCATATTGGCACAGTTATAATAATTATCCGTGATACAACTACATTTGCGACACTTACTGATAGCTTCAGAGTTTTCCTCATCAGAAATAGGGACTGTCAAACGGTCATCAAAGACAAATAACTTACCGAGCCACTTCTTCGTCCCTTCCTTTAACCCATAATTGATAACACCACCGTCAAGTTGATACACATGTTCGAAACCTTTTTCTTTAAGAACGGCAGAGTAGATTTCACAGCGAATCCCCCCGGTGCAATACATCATGACAGGTTTCTTCTTGTCGGTCGTCGCTTCCAAATTATCGGCGTATTCCTTGAACTCTCTGAACGTCGCACATTTAGGAAGCTCTGCCCCATCGAAATGCCCAACTTCCCACTCGTAGTCATTGCGAACGTCAATTAATATGTGATCACTGCTAGTTTCAAGCATCTCTTTCCACTCTTTAGGAGAAAGGTGCGTTCCTGTATTGGCGACATCGACAGACTCTTCAATAGCAACGAGCTGTTTGCGGTATTTCACTGTTTGTTTAGGAAAAACTTGCTCATGCCAATAGTGTAATTTGAAATTAACATCATTAAATTCAGGTCTTGAGTGCATCCAATCAATATACTCTTTTGCATCTTTTTGGGAAGCGCTCATCTGACCATTGATTCCCTCCTCAGAAATATAAATCCTTGAAGTGATATCTTTGTTTTCGAAGAATTTTTTATGGGTTTTTACCTCTAGCTGGGCGTCTTCTATTTCGACATATTTGTAAAAGGCAAGGACGATGATGTTAAAATCTTTTTTATCTACCATGATATTGATTCCTACTTGACTTAGTTACTAAATATCATAAATAGTTTATTTATATTTTTCAAGGTGAACATGTACTGGGCGATACGCGCGGGAAAAATTGTCTGTAATAAAAAAATGGGGGTATGTAATACTTGAGGTTAACTAATAAAACGATTTCATCAAGGAGAATGAATATATGGCTGAAAGCCTTCTACATCTTAACGACGAAAATTTTGAAGCTGAAACTTCTTCCGGCGTGACCCTCGTAGATTTTTATGCTGATTGGTGTGGGCCATGTAGAATGATCGCTCCAATAATTGAAGAACTCGCTGACGAAATGAGTGGCAGAGCGAAAGTAGGAAAAATTGATATAGAAGCATCTCAAAGTGTCACCGCTAAATATCAGGTAACCTCTATTCCGACAATTATCCTATTTAAAAATGGTGAAGAAGCTAATCGTGTTGTAGGAGTTCGCGATAAGGCAGCTCTTCAATCTCTTATGGAAGAAGCTTTATAATCGTGGCTGTTCACTGTGTGTTTTCCTTTTGAGGATGCCATTAGTCGATAATTTTCATGTGAATCAAAAATCGATTGAGAGAGAGTTTTGCAACTTTCTCTAAAGATCAGATTTTTGATTCACAAAATGAATACCAACGGTTTGCTTAGTGATCACATTCATTAGCTTCTATCAAACCCTCTCTCGCAACGCTTGCGAAAAGATCAATGAAACCTATCAAGATCTTTGTGATCAAGAATATTCTCCTATAGAAAATCACGAAGCTGTAATCAGTGCTATGTTTGAGTCTGCTCGACGGCATCATCCGAATGGCAGATTCATCCTTATTACAGATACATTTACAGAAGTTACCCTTTCCTCGTTTATTGAAGTCGTTCGTACTTCCGGTTCCGATGAATTTTTTGAACTAGAAAGATTTAACCGGATGATCCAAGCTACGAACTTGTTGCCTATTGAAACACACATCATTTTTTTGGATCCTGATATTATTATTAGAAGTTGCCTGGAACATATATTCGATCAAACCAGTGATTTATTTTTTACCTATCAAAAAGACGGAACAAAAGAGAATATTCTTCAACCAGAGCAAGAGTTGGTGTTTCCCATCAATATTGGTTTTATTGGAATAAGAAATGAAAATAGAAGCAAAGCATTAAAGATTTTTAGAAAGATTGTCTCAAATGGTATGCAAATTAAAAATAAAACATATACTTATTGGTTTGGATTGCAGGTGATTTTCTCTAGTATATTCAAAAAACACCTGTTGAAGATGGAAAAAGAGAGGATGGAACAACCTTATGAAATCGAAATGGATGATGTAAAATTTGCATTTCTCGATGCCGAAATCTACAACTTTACTCCGAATAGATATATGCATATTCCTATCGATACAAAAATTGTTCATTTTAAAGGGTTAAAGAAAAAAAAGTGGATGGTGAAGTATTGGGAGAAAATTAAAAATGAGGCCTGTTGATCAATGATTACCTTCGTTTCTTACTATATTCACTTTACCGATGAAATCTTGAATCGCATTCAGGATGTCTACGAAGAGATCAGTGAAGGGGGAAAGTACGTTCCGATTAGCCAGCCCTCTACGATAATAATGATGATGTTTGAATCAGCCCTCAAGCACCATAAAGATGCGAGAATGGTGCTCATCACGGACGAGACAACAGAAGTAGATTTGCCTGAGTTCATTGAAATTCATCGGATTCCTAGAAAATCCGATATGATGGAAATAGAATCTCTTCAAGCTAAAATCTGGGCCCTTAGAAATCTAAAGCATAATGGTCACGTTATCTTTCTCGATCCTGACATGATTATTCGGGATGATTTAGAGCAGATTTTTCATTCAAAAGGAGATTTGTTTTTCACTTATGAAAAACTTTATCTCAACCAAGATCTTGTTAAAGCAGGTGCGGAATTGACACACCCTATAAACATAGGATTTGTTGCAGTAAGGGATAATAGTAAGGAAGATGTAGCGCAGTTATTTGGTGAACTGATTAAACAGTTTTCTGCTTTTAAAAGTGAAAAATATCATTATTGGATTGGACTGCAGTTTATGTTGAAAAAACTTTTTTATAAGAAACTGATTGAAAATGAAAGGTTAGGTACTCTGGACACCCTGTTTTTTAATTACCGCTTGATAAAAATCGTTTTTTTAGCAGCAGAAAAGTATAACTTCGCAGTGAGATACTCAGTCAAAATTCCTGGTAAAGCGAAGGTTTTACACTTTAAAGGTGTTAATACAAAAAAACTTATGCAGGATTACTGGGAAATGACCTCTTAACTAATAGGCGAAGGATCGAGGGTTGATCCGTTGTCCGTTAAGAGCATTCCAAAAACTCGTATGAATAGATCCATCTGGATTAAGAACTCCGATACTATAGACAGGTAATGAGACTTCTTGCATAGATCTTACAGTAAAATCTTGCCCAAATGCTGCCTTAGCAATTTTTTCAATCTGCCGACGTGTGTGTTTTTTTGGGACTCTCTGAACGTGATTGTAAGGTTTGGTGACGAGCCACTGGCTGATTTTTGTATGGGGAGTAACAAGGATCTTTGGATTTTGAAAATGAAGTGATAGAAGGTCGCCTTTTTGGATGATCAGGTGTTTATTACGTGCGCTGTCAATCCAGCTCATAGTGATGTTTTGGTCGATTTTCAACTCTCGATTCAGCTGTTCTTTTGTCATGCTTCCTCCGTTTTTAGCGAGAGCGTTCATGACTTTGAACTCGTTACGTGTCGCATTGACAAGGAGAGCGTCTTGGAATCCATGGGTTTTTTCCCATGTGTCGGTGTCGAGGACCATCTCTCCATCGACTAGGCTCCACATCACAGTACCTTCTTTGGTTTTTTTATTAGGTAGGGAATATTTCGCTTCGATTAATAGATAGGGATGGAAGGTGAGTGTTGGATTTTGGTATTTATATCGTTCATCGGAAAGCAGTTCGTGTTGATGCGCTTTCATGATCTGTTCGGGCGTGTAGCGAGCTTCGAGAGTAAGGAAATCCCCCTTGTCGAGATACTGCTTGAGTTGTTCAGCAAACTGGGTATTGTTTTCCCAACTCCAATAACCTATACCGACGATGGCAAATACGATGAATAACGAAGTAAAAATAATTCGAGACATGAGAGACCCCAGTTAACTAGTTTTAAATAATTATCTATGCCTGTTTTCGGGGTAGAAATCAAGAAGATTTTACGTCCAGTATAAATTCATAAGTCTATAGTATGCGTTCACGCACTGCCGTCAAAGAGGGGAGTCGTTAGCGCCGGGTGATCGGTAGAGAAATTGAGCTTTGGGGGCAGCGAAAGGGGTTAAGTTGAACGCATATACCCAGACAAGTTGAAGAATTGGGAATCGTGCCCGTGCCCGATTATTTTTTAGATTGAGCTAGTTTAATTTGCATTGAAACTATGCGAATTAATAGCTCTCGACCGCTAAGGTATCGTTTTTCTCCAATTATATTTAGACACCGACAAACATCAAGAATACTTGCGCATTCTGTAGCAGAATGCTTTGCCATTTTATAGAACCTAATTTTTTCATTTAAAGAAAATGTCTGTATAATGTTTTTTCGAATCAGAACGGGAGAATATTATGAACGACTACGCTACATTGGGTACGCAGCATCAAAAAAGCGATACTTTTGTGGAATTAAAGTTCATATGGTTGTGACTAGTGATGGTAAACCGATTGAATTCGA
>JAJFMC010000137.1 GCA_021772365.1 Chlamydiota bacterium | reverse complement strand
GTTTCCTCATGCCTTTATTCCTTTAGAGAAGTTTTATTCATCAGGTCATTGTTATCCAACAGCTAACCAGTCACAGAATTTGAGATTACTAATTTCTTGTCAACCCTCGCTCCATTTTAACAGGGGCTTCTGTGGAAAAATAAATTGAGTGAATTTATGATCAACTTTTTTATATCAAATTTTATTGTTTAAGGGGTAAATTTTTCTCTGCACTCGCCTTAATGAAGTCTTAATAAATGATGGAGAACATTGTCTCCTTCTATTTTGGTGGTTATTTTTTAATATAAAAAATGTGCCGCACCACCACACATACCGAAATGAATTCAATATAGTCAGATGGAAGACCTGGTCAAAAAAGCATTGGGAATAAATCTGTTATGCAGCTAAAAGCTGTTTCAACTATTTGTCGTTTACTGTTTATTTTTTTTTTTCGTTTTCAGTACGTTTACGACAAATTTGGGGTAGCAATCGGGGTTAAAGGCAGCACATGGCAGTCATATCTTTTCTCTTGTTAAACCTAAGGATTTGGGTTAAAAAGAAATTGTGGGAAGGATTCCATCTCTAAGCGAAGAATCTACTCATTTTAAGGGATCTAGCCATTACCTCTTAACTTTTATTACAAAGACTCTAGACAGTTTTCTTCAGGAACTGGCGAATTGATAATTAAGGAGGTTTGTAATGTACGATCCACTTTCATTAAAGCTTGAGAAAAAGCAGACTCAAAGCCTTAAGCAAACACAAAAGCTTATTATGTCTCCACAAATGCAGCAGGCAATAAAACTGTTGCAACTCCCTATTTTGGAGTTAGAGCAACTGATAGACCAAGAGTTAGAACAAAATCCGTTATTAGAGGTCATTGAAGAACATGAAATTTCTGAAGAAATATATGAACAAGAAGAACTTATTGAGCAAAGTGAGCGAGAATTAGAGTTTAGCGAAGAAACATTCGAGGTACTACAGGATTTAGACGACTATTTTGAAAGGCATTTTAGCGAAACTGAAAATTATTGTTTAAAACGTACTATAGATGAAGAAAAACAGAAGTCATTCTTGGAAAATTCTATTCGAGCGACTGAGTCAATGAGCGACCTTCTCAATTCTCAATCTAGAGAAGTTTTTGATACTTCAGAAGAGCTCAATGCTGCTTACGTCTTGATTTATAACCTTGATCCAAATGGGTTTCTCACAACTAGTCTCAAAGAAATCTCGGTACTCAATCAAATTCCACAAGAACTCCTAGAAGAGACACTAACAGAAATACAAACCTTTGACCCTCCAGGTATTGGAGCAAGAGATGTCCATGAATGTCTGTTGATCCAATTAAAAAGACGAGGATTGAAAAACTCCCTGGCCTACGCAATCGTAGATCACTATTATAACGATCTCTTACATAATAGAATAAAAGTCATTGCAAAAGGACTGAAATCGACAGAAAAAAGTGTTGCAGAAACCATATCTAACACTTTATCGACGCTAGATCTACAGCCAGGTGCTTATTTGTCAGATGTGACCAAAACAGTCATTATCCCTGATATACAAATTGTCACCGAAGATGACGAATTAAGAATATTGATCAATAATGAGTATATTCCTGATTTACAATTCAGCAAACAGTATTTAAACCTAGCTATCGACCCATCAGCAACGACAGAAACTAAAAATTTTATCAACCAAAAAATTTCATCTGCAAAATGGCTGATGCGAAATATTATGCAACGGAGCGATACTCTTGAAAGACTAGCGAGGAAGCTTGTGGAAAGGCAACACAAGTTTTTTAACGACTCTCACGGACAGCTAGAGCCCATGACTATGAGACAGGTAGCTGATGAGCTAGAGCTGCACGAGTCAACAGTAGCCAGGGCTGTGGCTAACAAATACCTATCTTGTGACCGAGGAATCTTTTCCCTACGATATTTTTTCACGAATGGTTTAGAGCGCGATAATGGTGAACAACTTTCTTCGACGTTTGTAAAAGATCTCCTCACGGATATGATCGAAAAAGAAAACAAGAAAAAGCCCTATTCCGATCAAGCACTCTCAAGGCAGCTAAAAAAAAAGGGTATTCAATGTGCAAGAAGGACTATTGCCAAATATCGTACAGAACTAAATATCGGCAATACGCAACAACGTAAGCAGTACTTGTAATCGTATTTATTTCTTAACGGTTCCTAAGCGAACTCTCGCTAACGTATTGGTCATGGATGATATACCGATTTTCCGTAAACAAATTCTGCACCGTTCCACGGTTTTCAGATGCGTTTCGAAAAAAAGTTTTTGATATTTAGTACCCCGTTGTGTATAGAAATTCTGTTGAGTTTAAATACCTTATCCGAAAAAATGGACTACTGAACGATGAAAATAGATTCGACACTCACCGGAAACTTACAGGAACTTTATGGTCTGGAATTAGCAAAAAAAAGTTCATACCATCAGGTCGTCCCCGGTTTATGGGGGAACAGGATATATTATTCGGAAGTGGGATGGGGAAAGATTCTTAAAATTGTCTATGCCGTGTGGACGTTTTTTTTTGGTTCCCGTAGTGTGATAGAAAAGTTACGAAAGGCTATCAGATATACAGAGAGAGCTTTTGAGAGACAGTTCAAGAACCTGGAGAAACACTTTTCCAGCTATCAGTCATCTCTAGTTCTTCTTCTTGAAGAAGATTGTTATTTTGATCCAAAAATTTACGCTAAAGAACGGTGGATATTCACCAGGTGGCATGATTCCTCGGCGCCATTTATTCGCATGGTTGTACGTGGGGAATCGCCAAAAATTGACCGTTTATTTAAAAGACTTATCGGGAAATCCGCCAGTGGATCAACTTCCAAATTCAAGCAAATCCCTAATTATGAAGAGATACAGAGTTACCAGAAAATTATTAATGTCGTTCGCCAAATTCCAGAAAAACCACCCCTCGCAGCTTTAAAAAAATTGGCATGGAAAAAGCAATTGTTTCAAGAGGAAGAAAAGGCAATGAAAGTATGGATCGGTAGCATCCATTCTCTAGGCAATAAGATGAAAGTAACGACATTTCACAAAGGAATGAAATCTCTAGTGAAGCATGTAGAAAGAATGCATCGTACGCAGTATGTGAGAAAACCTAGGGTTGATGATTTGGAACTCGAGCTAGCGAAATATGGACTCAATATTTTCAGGCAAAAAGACCCGAAGTATATGAAGTGGTGTGAGTCTTTGAAAGCAGGAGATGAGCTGAACATTAGAGGGAAGAAGTATCCTATTGAGGATGAATTAACTTCTTGTAAAATGGAAAATAAATTACGGGTGTATACCGTAAAGAATAATCCTAATAAAGTAATTGTGGTCGGACAAAATCGTGTCATTTTATCAATCAAAAAAAGAGGGGCACAAGAATTTTCGTGGGGAATACGCCCCGTACATTGGTTTGAAGTTTCTTCCGACGGGCGTTTTGCTATCGTCGAGAAATTAAAAATAGCTGTGTCTAAAAGGCGCTGGTTAAGCAATGAAAGTATACATCTCGATGATTTACTACTCTTAAAACCTATTGCCGATCAGGTTTCATGGTTTATCGAACAAAATGCAGTACCGAAAAATTTGGATAGTTCCAATTTGATGTATAGTCAAATGAATAGCCTAAAATCGACAAAAATTCTAATGAAAGGTGAATTTAATTATCCAAAACTCGTCGACTTCTGCAAAAAATGTGCTAATGGAAATTTGACCGTTTATAAATATTTAATGAGTGAAACCGGGTTGTCAAATCATTCCTATCAGAAGTATTTTCAGGAGGTTATCAAGAGGACATTGGAAGGTAAAGACGACTTGGCAGAAGATATAGGGGCCCTCCAGCAGTTTCAAATTACCGATTATCCCGTGATCGAAAAGGGAAAGCTGTTCAAAAAACTGGTTGTTAAACTACAGAAGAAATGTATGAGAAAACTTTTGGATAAGTATACAATCAAAAACCCTCTTTCTGTCGCTAAGGAGGTAGCAAAGCAGATCTATAAAGAATATGTTCAAGGGAAATACGTTTGTTCGCTATGGCCAAAAATGAACAAGCGAGTGGTAGCAGCAACTGTAAAAAATTTAGGTCTTTCGAGGAAACTACAAGACTCTGACTGATCACTTTTCGGCTCTTTTACCGATTTTCACAATCTGACCCAAATCCCCTATTATCATTAATATGAGAATTTGAGTCAGACGTGGGATGGCACAAACTTGAAAAATTGACCTGTTTTTAGCTCTTGTATTTCCTGCCAGTTTTGTGTCCAAATTGAAGTGTTATATACAATACATTGTATCAATGAGTTCTAGCAGGAGGCGATTTTTTAGTCTGCGTGATTAATCAATATTTTTTACAGGATGAGCAGAATATCATTATCCTGATAATCTTACCCATCCTGTAAAAAAACTCTAGATAGAGTGGCATTTAGTAATCACGTTTATTTGGGATAAACTGGAGCAGAAATTGGCACGATTTACAGAGCGTAAAAAACTTGTGATTTGAGCAGTTTGTGCCATCCCAGGTCAGACGGAGAAAATCAACAAAATAGCTCAAAAAACGATTAATCCAGAGTTTTGCAATTCCCTCTTTCAAAAAAAAATTTTCCGATGAGGATTTTATCTAGTAATTCGACCGCAAGTAAGAAATGATTGGAGTCGACCCCTTTATCACCCTTGAATCCACAACCATTACTGGAACGCTGTTAGCTCCAAGTTGAATAAGTTCTGTTCTGTAACTTGAATTTCGAATGTTTTTCTTGACGATGTGTACATCGTTTCTTTCGACATAGTCCAATACTTTGTGACAATGCGAGCATCCGGGGTCGTAATATATAACAGGGGTAGTTTTTTGAATGACAGATTCAGCTTGTAATGGTGATGCAAGACAAACATTCAAGATAAGTACGAGTAAAAGGGACGGAATTGATAGAAAAAATGTTTTCATCCTTGAAAATCTCCATATTTAGGATTATCCAATATTCCTCTTTATTAGCATAAATATTGATTCCCTACAAATACTCACAAAACTTCTTAAATAAGAGGGTGATATATAAAAAGTAATGTTATTTTTTTTATTGAATTT
>JAJFMC010000136.1 GCA_021772365.1 Chlamydiota bacterium | reverse complement strand
AGCGCCACCACCTCCACCGCCAAAGCAACCACAGCAACCGTCTCCCCAAAGAGCTGTTACAACGAAGCAACCTGACCCCATCACTGTTGAAGAGCAGCCACCAGCATCAAAAAATCGTCACTTTACTCTCAAGCTTGAGCCCATTACTGAAATAAAAGAGATCGAATTAGCATCGATCAAGAAAGAAATAGAGAAACAGTTTCCAGAAAAACAGCTGATCGCCAGCCCTCCGGATGATGCTGCGGCAAAGAAAGTGGGGCAACAATGGAAGCAGGTGTCAAAAGCTCCTGAAGTGGTGATTTTATCTTTTCAAGAGCATCCCGACAGGCAAGTCTTTTTGCAGAATATGAAAATGGCGATCAATCAACGTTTAGCCCCATGTGTCATCTATTCGGCCCACACCATCGAAAACAAAAAGACGTGGGACAAACTGTTTAGCATGAAAGATCTTAAGCTCATCGTTACCACCGACTACGGAATGTATTCACTGCCAGGCTTGATGCGCCACTATCGAGAGTCTCCGCAAACCTCACAGCGTTACCTAGGTAACACTCCACTTCTGCTTCTCACGGATATCTCGTTATATCTCAAACAGCCGCAACTAAAGTCTGCATTATGGCAAGCACTATGCACAATGCTGCCTAATGCCAACGACACCTAAGAGGAATTTGTGAAGGGAACGGATTATGAATTGTTCGCTTCGGTTATCTTAGAAGTGAATATCAACAAAACTCTCGATTATGGAGTCCCGAAAGAACTTGTCGACCAAGTGAAGCCGGGGATGAAAGTCACCGTACCCTTACGAGGCAGACCGCAGGTTGGATTTATCCATGAGCTGAAAAGCACGTGTGATTATGTTCCTGTGCAACCTATCAAGTCTCTTTCCTCGTCCGATAAACTCATTACTGAAGAAGTGTTCGAGCTAGCTCTCTGGATGGCGCGCTACTACTGCACTCCTTTGAACAAAGTTCTGAAAGCAATTTTACCTTCCACCATCCGAAAGGACGGGCAACACAAGCAGCAGCTCTCTGTGACCCGAAATAAGACTCGCGAAGACCTAGCCAGTTACTGTGTGTCAATAAGGAACCGCTATCCAAAACAAGCAGAAGTTTTGGATGCAATGCTAACTGTAAAGAAAGGTATCCTTTTGACAGAGCTTCAGGAAATTGTCGGATGCCAGAGAGGTCCGATAAATACACTAGCGAAAAATGGGTATTTATCCATAGATACAGTCCGTGTCGACCGCTCCCCTCTCGAAAATGCCGAATACTTCAAGACAAAACCTAAAACACTCAATCCTGACCAAGCAAAAGCCCTACACAATATTCTACAAAGCCTCGAAGCACAGCGGTTCGAAACACACCTGTTGTATGGTGTGACAGGCAGTGGTAAAACTGAAGTGTACCTACAAGCGATTGACCGAGCGTTGCAGCTCAACAAAGGGACGATTATGCTTGTCCCGGAAATATCACTGACACCACAAACAGTCGAACGTTTCCGCAGTAGGTTTGAGGGGCAGATAGCTATCCTCCACCATCGATTAAGTCAAGGTGAGCGATTTGATGAGTGGCATAAGATAAAAGAAGGTCGTGCGAAAATCGTCATTGGAGCACGTTCAGCTATTTTCTGTCCGTTGCCGGATGTAGGACTTATTATCGTCGATGAAGAGCACGAGTCGTCATATAAACAGTCAGAAGAAGCCCCCTGCTACAACGCTCGTGACATCGCTGTGATGCGAGGCCTCAAATCGAATTCCAGCGTAATATTAGGCAGTGCTACACCTTCGCTAGAAAGCTTTTACAATGCCAAGACAGGAAAATATACGCTCAGCAAGCTCGATAACCGTGCCAATAATGCTTATAAGCCGAAAGTCAAAATCGTTGACATGAAGCACGAATATGCAAAATCTAAAGGTTTCACTAACTTTTGTGAAGAGCTGCTCGACGGCATTAAAAAACGGCAAAAGCTGGGAGAGCAAACGATCCTTTTTCTCAATCGCCGGGGGTACCATACCGTCTTGATGTGCAAGTCATGTGGTGAAGCGATACGCTGCGAACATTGCGATGTATCTTTGACCTACCACAAAATGACGTCATTACTAGCTTGTCACCTCTGTGGATTCACTCGCCCAAAGCCAGCATTCTGTCCCAAATGCAAGAGTCCTGAAACGATGCAATTCAAAGGGGTAGGGACAGAACAAGTCGAGAAGTCGCTATATGCCATTTTCCCAGACATTCGCATCATCCGCCTCGATGCTGATACCACACGCCATAAAGGAAGCCATCAAAAGCTGTTACGCGAGTTCGGTACTGGAAAAGCCGATGTTCTTATAGGCACACAAATGGTAGCCAAAGGCTTGCATTTCCCTCAAGTAACACTTGTCGGTGTGCTCAATAGCGATGCAACGCTAAACATGCCTGATTTCCGCGCTTCAGAGACTGTCTTTCAGTTGATCACCCAGGTTTCCGGTAGGTCAGGACGAGGGAGTCTTCCCGGTGAAGTCATCATCCAAAGCTGCATGTCGGAAAATAGGACGATCCAGCTAGCAGCAGAGCAAGATTATGATGCTTTTTATGAGGAAGAGGTGGTCAGTCGCGATTACTTTAACTACCCTCCATTCCAGAAGCTTGTAAAGGTCTGCTTTTCGGGAACGAATCAGGAGTTAACACATAAGCTAGCTGTCAGGTGGAGTCAGTTACTGGTTAACGGATTATCCAAAGAATATGAGGTCTATCCCGTCGTAGCAAGTGGGTACGCGAAGGTCAAAGACCGGTTCCGGTACCACTTGCTGGTTAGAGGGCCGAGCGTTAGCCCCATCAATCATGTGCTAACGAAAGTTTCGGAACACTTGAAGAAGCCTAAAGATATCAAAGTCTTGTTCGATATCGATACACTCAGCACCTATTTTTAAAATCGAGGGAATTGCAAAAATAGTTGAAGCGAGGAGGAAAAAGCCCTAGAAAACAGCCCAAATATTTTTGCAATTCCCTCATCACCTTAGATTTTTATTACTGTGATTGTTGTGTTATCCCAGTCACCGTTTTCGTAAGCCAATTCTAAAAGGTGATTCGCTATATGACGCACTTTTTCACCGTCATTATCATTTTCAGAAGTTGCTTTCTGAATCATGTCAACCGCTTCTTGTGAGTGAATAACATCCCACAGTCCATCAGACGCCAAAATTAGATAATTTCCTTTTTTGCTATCTAACTGCGAAAGATCATAACATTTCACTTTCGGCCGTGGTGATACGGATTTTATACGTATATCACCGATAACACGTGCAGGCATTACTGAAGGTGTCCGCGGGATATTTTTTTTATCAATATATACAGAAGGGTGATTCGCAAATCGACTTGGTACGCGTTCAAACACACGTGAAATAACATTTCGATGTACGGATATATTTTTGTGAT
>JAJFMC010000135.1 GCA_021772365.1 Chlamydiota bacterium | reverse complement strand
CAGACTTTGATTTCAGGTCCAGCGCATCCTTCATTTCATCAAAGGACGGTGGCACGCCTGCCTCTTGCATGCGCCCGTGAATAAACACGAGGAGTTGTTTTTGTTTCTGGGTCAGCATCAGGGCCTCCAAGGGCAGTCATTAAGAAATGGGCGATCCGTCAGAGCGCCGGTTAGGTGTGGTCACATGAGCCCGGGGCAAACACATCAGCGCTTCTCGTTCTGGCGCTACCTTCAGCCCGCGACTCGACTGTGTACAAATCATGAACACACCATAGCTGTTCTCGTCTTGTTCTGCAAGTAGGGGGGCGCATATATCCCCCTTGAACAAGTAGGCAAAGTTTGCTATATATAGGTCATGAAAAAGAAAACCATGACCCTCCGCCAGCTTAAAGCTGCTTTTCCCAATGATGACGCCTGCCTAGAGCACATCATGCGCACCCGCTATGGCGACCGCCATAAATGCGGAAACAAGAAATGCGGCAAGGATGCCCATTACTACCGCACCAAAGAACGCCGCTCTTACACCTGTGAGCACTGCGGCTATCAGGTTTACCCAACCGCTGGCACACCCTTTGACAAGACCAGAACCCCGCTCACGGACTGGTTTCACGTGATGCACATGTTCTGCACCACCCGTAATGGCGTGGCTGCAAAGGAAGTCCAACGCACGCTTGGCGTGACCTACAAATGTGCTTGGCGGATGTGTAAGAAAATACGTGAGTACATGGACTATATTGACGGTGACGCCCCTCTTGGTGGCCCTGATGGCAAACCTGTGGAAGTCGATAAGGCGTTTATTGGCGGTAAAGACAAGCTCGGCAAAGACGACAAGGCCGTGGTGCTTGGCATGGTTTAGCGGGAAGGTGAAGTCATCACCCGCGTTGTGGCCAGCCGTAAATCTCAAGATGTCATCCCTCATATTGGCGAACACGTGAAACCCCGCACTCAGATTTATTCTGATGAGGCCCACGCCTGGAACGAGCTACGCTGGTCGAAAGACTATAAGTTTGATGCCGTGACACACCGCAAGAAAGAGTATGTGCGTGGCCCTGTTCACGTGAACACGCTGGAAGGCTTTTGGAGCCAAGTGAAACGCCAAATCCAAGGCACTCATATCTGGGTCTCTAAGAAGCATCTCCAGACTTACCTTTGCGAGTGCGAGTTCCGCTATAACCTCCGCGAGCGCCCTGACCTGATGATGCCTTTGCTTTTGACGGGTTTTTCGGTTCCAGAACCCCGTGAGACATAGCGTCTAGCAGGCGATCAAAGTCGTCTGGGCGAGGCACTTTGGTGCGGGGTTTGGGAGTGTTGGGCATTTTCTAGTCCAGTATCCACTCTGTTTCACGCATTAAGTCATTTGCGGCAATGAATATCTCGTCACCGAGATCGTCTTCCAGTCCATACATGCGGTCAATCTCTCTGTCACGATGCTGGCCCCAATGATCTGGGTTATTCGGCAAATCCTCAATACGCCGTCTAAGCCCGACAAACCGAGAATACAGGCCATTGAACTTATTCATCAATTTGTCGAGTTGTGGCTCTCCAATTAGAGCCACTCTGATTTCATCAAACTTCCTGTAAGCCTCCTGAGTTGCAGCGAAAGAGCCATTATCTGGAACCGTAAGTGCAGACCTGCATCCCTCAACGGAAGCTCGAAGTTCTCTAATTTCATGCGGTGGGAATTTGTAACCGGCGCGACGGCCCCTGTTAGTCATACCGGACCCAAGCCACGGTATGTATTCCTTTACAAGCTCGCGAAGGGGCGGCCACCAACGATCACTTGTACCAAACAACAAACAGACAAAACTGAACAGCAAAACGCCAATCGTAAGCCAACTTGTCTCTTTAAGCACGGACATTAGCGCCTCCGCCAGGGAAAGCGCGTGGACCGAAAGCTCCTGAAAATCCCTGGCGCGCCGGTACCAATCCACTAAGACATAAAGCAGAGGCAGCCGCCAACTCATCCAGGCAGCAAGTCTTTTCAACCGAGAAATCAAATTCTCGTCCATACTGCTCACCCCAAAACCGAATCTCGCCGGTCCCAACCATATCACTTTTCCTTACTTGTCCAAAGGGGATAGGTGCGTCGGGGGGCGAAAGGACGGTTTTTGGGGCTTGGCGTGGTGCAGGGGCAAGGTCCGTTCTGCATCGATGTGGCTGCAACACAAAGTGCCACGTCGGTTTCACCCCGCAACCGTGTGGCTCGGAGGTCGAGATCAGATGTTGCCCGGTTGGTCCAGGGCTGGCTAAAAAAGGTGGCGTCCCCCCGGGCATCGCCAAGAAGTACGGTGTTGGTGAACGCTTGCCTGAAGAAAAATATAAAATCTTGGACCCGCGTCTACAGACTAAACTACCCTATGTAACTCCAGATGGACGCAGGTGGGTTCGCGTTGAACGTGACCTTTATCTGCTAAACGACGCGACTGGAACAATTGTTGATGTGGTTCAGGGCTGGATCAGATAGACTCATTTTTGACAATCAGATTCTTATAGCGTGCTTCAAAGGCCGCTCAATTTTGTAAGGTGAAGCATGATGTGCAAACAC
>JAJFMC010000134.1 GCA_021772365.1 Chlamydiota bacterium | reverse complement strand
TATAGAGTTTGATGACAAAAAAACGGAAGTTTATCTATTCACGATGATCGATACGACAATAGAAGAGATCAATTCTTTCCTAAGAGAAGCTGGGTTTAGTAACCTAACAAAAATTACTACCGTTTTTGTTTTGGGAGACATTCCCATATTGGGTTCAGGAAAGATCAACTACCGTTTGTTGGAAAACACCCACCTGAGAGACCTCCAAGCCGCTTGATCATTAACTTGTTTGGGTATAGTCCTGAATGACCATTTCCATAGCAACTTCGTAGTCATGTAACTCTAAGTCCAACCAGCGAAATGCTGATTCCCGCCTAAACCAGGTAAACTGTCTCTTAGCGTAATGCCTAGAGGCTTTTTTAAATTTCTCCAAAAACCCCTCGTAATCAGCTTTCGTCTGTTCCGTATCTAAAAAATCTAGTGCCTGGCGATAACCAATCGCCTGAGCAGCCGAAGAATTATTTCGAATTCCCCCTTCCTCCAAACGACGAACTTCATCTAAAAAACCTTGAGCAACCATTTTTTCGCACCTTTTGTTGATGCGTTTGTATAGAAGCTCCTTCGGTCTGTTTAAAAACCAACATCTAAAGTCATAGTTCTGTGGCTGCTGCCTTTCTTTCCATGACAAACTGCTCACTTTCTCACCAGTCAGTCGAATGATCTCAAGCGCTCGTACCACCTTTTGTTTGTCATTTTTTGTAATAGTCGCAGCATATTCAGGATCGAGCTCTTTAAGTTTGTCAAACATCACCTCGATTCCAACTTCAGCTAGTTCATCTTCCAAATATTTTCGAAGTTCAGGAACAGATGGTGGACCACTCGGCGGGCCATAAATAGCCGAGTGGATATAAAAACCTGTGCCGCCAACAATGATGGGCACTCGATTTCTTGCCAGTATCTGCTTACAGCAATGCCTCGCTTCATAATAGAAATCAACGACATTGAAAGGATCTTTCACATCACGAATATCGATCAAATAGTGGGGAACGGAATCTATTTCCGAGGAAGTTACTTTCGCTGTGCCGATATCCATGCCACGATAAACTTGCATGGAGTCTGCAGAAATAATTTCTCCACCAATTTTTTTTGCTAAATCAAGGGAAAAATTAGATTTACCAACAGCAGTAGGACCTGCTAATACAATCACCCGCTGTTTAGGTTCGTAAATATTTTCAGATAACTGTTTCTCAGCTTCGATAGCAAAACCAAGAAAAATGCGCTCTATATCTTGTTTTTCAAGCGTAGTTCCGCTAGTCACATTCTTATCCTTAGGGTTAAAGCTGGATCTCAGCAGAGCCCCGACGCCATAATTTGAGTAACTAGCTTACAATGACTTCGAATTTACGTAAAGCTTCGTCTTCGTCTTGAGCAAGATCAAGTACGTGATCAAAACCTGACATTTTTAAGACATCCATCACATTAATATTGACTGCGCAAATCACCAGTTTACCGGATAGAGTTTTAAGCCTTTTGGTTGTCGAAAGAAGCATTCTCATTCCGGCACTACTTAAGTAATCCACATCTTTGAAATCGAGAAGAATATGATGTTCTCCATTATTGATATTTTCGAGAACTCTTTTCTCTGCTCCAGGTGAAGAAATCGCGTCCAGCCTGCCCTTCATCCTGAAGATGGTGACTTTATCTTTCTGATCTTCTTGTATATCTACAACACCTTCAATTGCACCCATCTGAACTCTCCTGATTCAGTTTTACATTACTATTATGTATGAATAAAAACTCGGTTAACCACAATATCGTGATAACTGTTTAAACACACATCTAATGTCTTTATAACACGAACAGCTTATATCAACTAGAGCTATTCGCCACCTCTGTTATTTTTTCTGGGTGCGGCTTTCTATCAAGGAACTGAACCCTTTCTGCCGCAACTCTAAGCTTACACCTCTTATCCTTTCCACCATTTGCATACCAAACATCTAACTGCAAACGACCTTCAACAAGCACTGAAGAAGATGTCTCGAGTGCGTTCACACAAGCTTCTGCCTGTTTCCCCCATACAACAACATCGACAAAACAGACTTCTTGCTGTTTTTCACCGCTTTGAGTAACAAAATCTCTATTCAGAGCGATTAATAAATCTGTTACGGCTACACCATTTGGTGTTTTTCTAAGCTCAGGATTTCTGGTCAAACGGCCAGCTATATACACTTTGTTGAGTGCTACCATTGTACTATCCTCTCCCTGGACAAGCTAATTTTCAAAATTTTGATCCCATGATACTACTGTTTTCAACATCTAATTCCTTGATATTCAGCAACTAAAAGGGTCATCCTTATTAAACAAACCTTTCACCTTGGTTTATATTGTTAAAAATACCAGTAAATATTTTTTTTACAAGCCTTTTTTTATTAAACAAAAAAAACAGAGTTTCCAGTTGGAAACTCTGCCTTGTATCATGAGAGAGAAATGACACTATAGGGTGTGCCGTGGAGGTGACTCAATCTTCGACAAGTTCGACTCTCACTTTTCGTCCCAATCGCGCGCAAACCATCATAGATATTGTTCTGATAGCATTAATCGTGGAACCTCTTTTTCCGACAACCTTTCCTACGTCTTCAGAATTTACGCGGATTTCAACGATCATTCCACGTTCGCCTTCGAAACATTCAATTTTCACATCGTCAGGATGTTCGACAAGGTTTTTTACGATATATTCAACAAAGTCTTTCATATTTTCCACATATGTTTAGTGTTTAATGGTCTATTTGTATCGAGTATCAAACAAAAATTTTCAATTCGATCGAGTTAGGGTTTCCTCATGGCTTAGATGGATTCATCAACCAGTTGGGAGGTTGAAACGTTTGGTGTACTCTCAGTCACCCATGATAAGTAATCATCATGTCCACCGCTTATGACGGAATAGGTAATTTCAGGTACATCGTATGTACAATTATCGATGATAGATTCTTTGATCTGATGAAAGTGATCAAGTTGAGTCTTCATCACAACCTTACATTCTTGTGAGGTTTCTAGTTGGTTGTTCCACATATAAATTGATTCCACCCATGGAATAATTTGAGCACAAGCGACTAATCGCTCTTGAACGAGAAACCTACAGATGCGGCGAGCTTCATCAACGCTCCCTGTGGTCCAAGTAATTTCTATACATTGCGACATAGAGAAAACTCCTATTGCTAGCTATATTTCATAGCATAAATACCGATTATACTCAATAAAGTTCAAGATTTAGCAGCAATTCCCAGGAAAAAAATTTAAGCGTTTTTCAAAGAAGTTGATAATGTTGGTTCTTCAGCATATTGAAGGTTTCATTATCAAAAAACCAACATGCTCCTTCTTCCCGTGTAATTAAGTGCGCGTTGTCTTTTATAATTGTTCACGTAGTTGATTGCACAAAGCCAAAACTTTAACCGCGAAAAGGGTTTGTTCAAGGAGGTTGTGTTTACGCGAGAACTTCCGTTGATTTAAAACGCGAAGACCGCATACGCTTCAACCTAAGCATATATATATACTGCTCATCCTGTAAAAAATATTGATTAATCACCCAGACTAAAAAATCGCCTCCTGCTATAAATCATTGATACAATGTATTGTATTTAACACTTCATTTTGGAGACAAAATTGGCACGAATTAAAGAGTTAAAAACATTTTTTAGATTGAGCTAGTTTAATTAGCATTGAAACTATGCGAATTAATAGCTCTCGACCGCTAATGTATCGTTTTTCTTCAATTATATTTAGACATCGACAAACATTGCGCATTCTGTGGCAGAACGCTTTGCCATTCGATAGAACCTCATTTTTTCATTTAAAGAAAACTCTCCTGCACCTTCTGCAATATTAAGGGGTATTGAGGACCCAGCTCTCTTTAGTTGGTCCGCAAGATACGCTTTTCCCTTTGACCCCGATTGCCACCCCAAACCGCAGCTAAAACTTCTTTGAGTGCGTCAGATACGACTGTAGCGACGCAGGGAAAGACTCCGTCTTTTCCAAGGAGTTACAGGAAGTAGATGGCGTGCTCAAAGAAGTTTTAGC
>JAJFMC010000133.1 GCA_021772365.1 Chlamydiota bacterium | reverse complement strand
TGTGGATCATCATTAACTTTTAAGGTTCGAAGTAAGTCATCACTAATAACGTAAACCAATGTAGCGTAGTCGTTCATAATATTCTCCCGTTCTGATTCGAAAAAAACATTATACAGACATTTTCTTGTCGTAAAAGATCGTTTACGACAAGTTTGGGGTAGCAATCAGGGTCAAAGAGAAAAGCGTATCTTACGGACCAACTAAAGAGAGCTGGGTACTCAATTCCCCTTAATATTGCAGAAGGTGCGTGAGAGTTTTCTTTAAAAGAAAAAATTAGGTTTGATCGAATGACAATGCGTTCTGCCACAGAATGCGCAAGTATTTTTGATGTTTGTCGATGTCTAAATATAATTAAAGAAAAACGATACATTATCGGTCGAGAGCTATTAATTCACATAGTTTCAATGCTAATTAAACTAGCTCAATCTAAAAAATAATCGGGTACGGGCACGATTCCCAATTCTTCAACTTGTTTGGGTATATCTTTGCTGTAGGCAACGGATATCTATGTTTACGTGGAACCTTCGAGCAAGGGGCTCCCCTCCTATCGGATAATCTTGAAGATATTTAAGGGAAAATGAAAAAAAAATCGCAACCTAACAACATCTTCAACTCTATTGCGTCTGAGTACACTCATTACCCCCCTGCTGCGAACCCGGGGTATAAAGTCATTCCCCCATCGACAAAAATACTCGTACCGTTAATATAATCGGAAAAATCAGAAGCCAACCAGACAGCTACATTTGAGATATCTTCAGGTTTTCCGATACGATTATAGGGGATAAGTGTCAGTAGTTCTTTGAGAGCTTCTTCAGTACTCCATGCATTTGTATTGATGGGAGTCTGAATGGCACCAGGGCAGATACTGTTAACGCGTATACGATAAGGTGCGCATTCTTGTGCTAAACTCTTCATGAGGAGCATTACTCCCCCTTTTGATGCGGCATAATTCACATGTCCAGCCCATGGGATTACCTCATGAACAGAGCTCATGTGAATGATTTTACCCGCAGCACATGAAACCTCAGGATTGACGCCTCGTTTTTTAAACTCTCGAATAGCTTCTCGAGCACAAAGAAACTGTCCTGTCAAATTAACACCTATCACCGTATTCCATTGCTCTAGAGTCATTTCATCGATAGGGGCATCACGCTGTAGGCCAGCATTATTAATCAGAATATCGATGGTACCAAATTCATCGATCATTTTACTAAACATCGATTTAACATCTTCTTCTTTAGAGATATCTGCCCGAATGGCAATGGCACGCACACCAGAGCATTCGCTTTTGATTTCCTCAACAACTTTTTGTGCTTCGTCATCTCCAACTACATAATTAACAACAACATCAGCTCCTGCATGTGCCAACCCAATGGCCACCCCTTTACCAATTCCTGAATTTGCCCCTGTGACAAGAGCCTTTTGCCCCTTAAGGAATGGTATATGCTCAAGAGATGGTAGGTGAACGTTGGGTAAGTCTTTCCCATGGTGGTAAGGTTTCATATTTACTCCTTCTAGTAAGAATCCTTTCCCTAGATATAGCAAAAATTAAATTATTCTATATAGAGGGAATTTTATAAATATTTAGCCTGTTTTGTATGCCTTTTTCCGCCTCGCTTCGGACTCGTTCTTGCAAACAACGCATGGTTGGCTGCGAACTCCGTCCCTTGCGTGCCAAAAAAACCCCTAGAAAACTGCTTCGACTCCAATTACACCTAGAAAAATAGTACTTTTAGAACCTTTCATCACGGGCAGTATAAATTACATTGGTGTAAAAACAATAGTTTATTTATGCTTTCATTTTCAAGTAACAACCTCATCCAAGATCTGGTTTTAAGATATAAAAAAGCCAATTTTTGCGTGAGCATACCCAACAATTCAAGGATTTAAAATGAAAGAAAAACTCTTTGTAGCCATTATGTTAATTGCGGGTTCATTATCTGCAAACAACAACTGCGTCAACTATTCAGTTAGCTGTAGTGCCCTTTTTCTTCAACCCAACAGCAGTAACTTATATTATGGTGCTGAAGCGATCCCTCTTCCCCTTCCGTCACCTAATTGGAAAAGCTTAGAAATCCAACCCGATTACCATTGGGGATTTGACCTTTCCCTTAAGACATTTTTTAATAAACCAAATGTAAGTATAGTCGTTTGTTGGGAACGCCTACATTCTAGTGATACATCATCTACAACTGTTGGAAATGAAAATATGGTTGGTCCATACTTCAATATAGGACCTGATGCCGTAGCTTACAAAAACGCCTCCGGAAAAGTCGATCATCAATTTGATGCTGTAAATCTTCATTTTGATAGGCAACTTATTTGTGATCCCTGCTTTAAAACAAACTTCTTTGGGGGCGTTGATTTTGCCCGTATCAAGCAGACCATCACATCGAACTTTTCAAATAATGACGAAACAATAACACGCTATATATCCACCCCCACAGAATTCACTGGGGTAGGCCCGGGATTTGGCGTAGACTTTGCTTATGATTTCTGTAGAGGACTTTCGTTTACTGGAGAAACTTCCATATCACTACTTATGGGTTGGCTTCGCAATAGCGTCACATTTCTTTCTACCTCCCCGTCATTAGAAGGTCTACAAATTACACCTCCCAATACACAAACCACGGATATACCTAATAGGACACAAATTGTGCCGGGATTTTCTGGTAAATTGGGCTTTTCCTACTCAACTTGCTGTCGAGGTAATACTGTTACAATAGATTTTGGGTACCAAGCACAGGTCTATATCAACGCCATTCAATCTGTTGACATGTCTGTTGAAGTAACAGAACCACCAGTGGTTTCAGATGTTGGTGTTTTCGCTTTAGGATTTAGAAGAACACTCAGTAACTTCCTATTGTCTGGTCCCTATTTGACAGTAAATGTTGCATTTTAGAGGGAATTGTAAAAAAGTGAAATTCACCTATTGACCCTAACGTCACGTGATTGTTTACCATTGTGTCAATTCGTTAAAAGGAGAAGACGATGGCATACACAGTAAAGAAATTAGCACAACTTTCAGATGTCAGTGTACGTACGTTACACTGGTATGATGAAGTGGGCCTACTCCATCCTGCCTATTATGGGGCTAATGGATATCGCTACTACGAAGAGGAACAACTTCTTCGGTTGCAGCAAATTCTTTTTTACCGTGAGCTTGACTTCCCCTTGGACGAAATCAAAAGGATTCTTGACGGAGGCGAGTTCGACACTGTCTCAGCGTTGAACCGTCACAAGAAGTCGCTTTTGAAAAATCTCGATCGTACAGAACAGTTGATCGAGACAATTGACAAAACATTATTACATATAAGAGGTAAAAAAATCATGGAATACCAAGAATTATTTACAGGGTTTGATGCCAA
Source organism: Chlamydiota bacterium (assembly GCA_021772365.1). Classification (GTDB taxonomy): domain Bacteria; phylum Chlamydiota; class Chlamydiia; order Chlamydiales; family Criblamydiaceae; genus JAJFMC01. Next base: position 597 of record JAJFMC010000133.1, on the reverse strand, counting down.
GACCCAGAAAGCGTACGAAAATGAACTTAGAGGTATCCTCAAAGAAAAGAATTATGAGGGTATTGACGAGATTTTTGACGAGTCCAAGAGGCGTGCTAGTAAATGGGGGAAAGGAGATTGGGAAAGGATGAAACGAGACGGTGATGCAATCCACGCAGACCTTCTCGAAGCCATCAAACAAGGTCTTAAACCTTCCTCTACTGAAGTGCAGAAGATTGTCAAACGCCACCATGAGTGGATAAACAAATGTTGGACGCCAACAAAAGAATTGTATGCTGACCTTGGTGATCTTTATGTAGAACACGAAGGGTTTAATGAGTATTATCAGAAAATTCATCCTGAAATGGCGACATTCCTTGCTGCATCGATGAAGATTTTCGCAGATTCTTTGAAAGACAATAAATAATATTCAATTCAACTATACGGTCCACTGCTTTGTAAAAGTGGACCGTACACCCCTTTGACCCCGATTGCCACCCCAAACCGCAGCTAAAACTTCTTTGAGTGCGTCAGATACGACTGTAGCGACGCAGGGAAAGACTCCGTCTTTTCCAAGGAGTTACAGGAAGTAGATGGCGTGCTCAAAGAAGTTTTAGC
>JAJFMC010000132.1 GCA_021772365.1 Chlamydiota bacterium | reverse complement strand
ATTACGAGGATTCCATCAGCAGCAGGAAACTGAGGTCGAACCATAACTGGATTAAAATAAATCTCTGCATTTTTACCATTAAATTTTACTTTGAAAGGTGTTGTTATAGCCTTTACGACTTCTCCATACTCTAGAACTTCGCCATCATAAATGACTTCACTATCTTCCCCAATAAGGATTGTTGCACTATAGACCTGGTCATCTAAAAAGGGATCAGCGATAACTGTTCCAGACATATCACCCAATGTTATTTTCACTTCAGATATATTTAATACATTAGGATCATGAAGGGTTCCGTCCTGTCCTAAAGCGTCATCATATGCAAAACTATAGATTGGCTCTTCATTACCAAAACTGTGGAGAGCTTTAGCGTAGAGATCATACCATGGACCTTGCTCCGTTACAGAAAGAAGGTTATTAGGTTTGAAGTAGTATTCTTTATGACTTACAAAATAGTCGCCATCTAACACAACTCCATCTTCTGTTGGAAGAAATCCTACATCAAAAGCCGAGGTTAGCTGACGAATAATAATAGCTTTAGGAGTGTTATTCGTTGCATCGAAAGGGTAGATAGCACCTGCAAAAAATGGTACGGATGTTTCGGGTTTTTCAACCTCAACGACGTAGCCAGCATCTGTAGAAAATACCCACTTCTCCGTTTCAATATCAACAACTCCTGTAAAGATATATTCATCTCCAGGTAGCGGAGCAATGTTACGTAATTCTGAAGTGTCAATGCGAAGGCTATGAATTTTATAATAATCCCAGATAAAATCTGTCCAGTTAAAACCATATACAGATTCATCATTAAGGTATTTGTCATCAAAAGATACTGCTCCTTCTACATTTTTTGCCATCGCTTTTCCTGGTGACATAAACCTTAGGGTCGTTGAATCAAAATTTAAATCACTAAACAAAAGGAAAAGCTTGTCCCATTCGTTATTAGTCGTCGTATCTTCAGCTGCTATAATTTCACGTAATTGTTGAAAGATCTCCTCACGGCTTCTATTCAATCCTGCTGCGGTTGTTTCTGATGTGGATCCTTTCTGTTCTATACGTAGAGGTAATGAGAAAAAGTCAACTGCCGTGGGGTTGACCCAAGAGCCAGCATCAACGTAGGAGAGCTCTATTTTATCATAGAGAGTGTAGTAATTTGTATCTCGAGGTTTGAATCCATCTGCATCAACGATCCGTAATGCTCCTTCGCTACCTTGGATTTCAAGGGACATAGATCTCATCAATGAAATATATAGTCGGCCTGAGATAAGCTTGGGAATACGTAATTGAATTCCTTCTTCATCAACCGGATAATCAGATAGTAAAAAAGAGAAATCTTTGCTTTTTGTGTCTTTGGTGATATCCATATAGTGGCCTTGTCCATTTTTATCAAAATAAATAAAACACTCATTTCCAGTTTCTGGATTGATCCCTTTTAACAAAAAAAACACTTCGAAACCATTGACAAGATTACTTTCGTTTATAATTTTAATCGGAAGAAATGGTTCTGTACTAGAACTTATATCTCCATGAGAAGACATCTCCATTAAAAAAAACAAACTTAAAACAAACGAAAAAAATAATTTCATAATAGACTATTTCATCACTGTATTTTTATTTAGTAATTTAACTATATCATTGATTTTACTTTTAAACGTAAATCTGTTGTTAATATTTAGTTAAGAAAGTGTATGTATTTAAAGAGATAATTTTTAAATTTACTCTGGTATACTACCATTTTTATGATTTGGATTGGCAAAAGGATAAGGTTTTACTTCCCTACTATAGGTAAATATTTTAAATTCCGGGTCAGAGGGTATTGGGTATGGGACATTTATTTTACTATTTGTATGAAAAACTAAAGACGAGTCTTTGGTTTATTCCCGTTGTCATGACTTTTCTAGGGCTTATTTTTGCTCGGATCATTCTTGAGTTGGATGTATTTCTTGCTGACGAAGAAGACCTTTTTGCTTGGATGTGGGTAGGTAACCCTGAGGCTGCGATCGATCTCTTTACAACAATGGCTGCTTCACTTGTTACGATGTCGACGCTTCTATTTTCTGTGACAATGCTTGTTATTACAGTTGTTTCACAACAGTATGGCTCTCACATTGTTCGTATTTTTAAACGTAATACATTTGTAAAATTCGTTTTGGGTTGGTTTATTGGTGCGTTTATCTACAGCCTTTTCGCAATTGTTTTTTTATCTACACACAACGATTCTGATTTGCATCCTCAGCTGATGATTGTGTTTGGAATTGCTATGATGGTAGTATCGTTTATTATCTTTATTGTCTTTATCCACCATATGACCAATTTGATTCAAAGTGATTACATCATTGAAGCGGTAACTAATGGATTGCGGAACAAAATCAGAAAACTGGAAGAACTGGAGGATAAGCCTAAGGAAGCATCCGAGACAATCATAAAAAAAATGGAGGAGGGGCATAAGCTATATTTCAAAGAATCAGGGTATATCCAAAGTATCGACATTCCTACCCTTATGGAATTGGCTGAAGAACATCAGACCTCCTTGTACCTTCCTTGGCGGGTTGGGTGTTATGTAGCAATAAGTGTTCCCATGATACATTCTATTGTATCTATTACAACCAAAGAGGTACCTGAAAAACTGGAAAAATGTTTTGTTTTGGGAAATGAACGTCTACCTAAAGACGACTTTGAATACCACCTTGAACAGCTTATGGAAATTTGTTTAAAAGCATTAGCGCCAGGATCGAATGATTCATATGTTGCTATGAGTGTGATTGACCACTTAGGAGATGTTTTTGTGATGCTTGCCATAAGACGTTTTCCAGATGAATGTTACTATGACAAGCAAGGGGTTCTTAGATTAGTAGCAAAAAGATTCAGTTACGATAGTTTTATTAGTGCAGCAATTAATCCCATCAAACAAAATGCACAGTCAAACCCTCAGGTTTTAATTCGTCTTTTAGATGTGATTGAGCGGGTTTTGGGAGTAACAGAAGATCGCGAAAAGAGAGAAATTCTCATGAGACACGCCGATTATATCTTCCGCGCTGGTGAAAATGGTATTCCTCACCCAGAAGATGTCAAAGCATTAAAAAAGCGCCATAGCAGTATCTTGCAAGCATATACTGTTCGCACTTGAATGTGAGGATTTTTCCAAAGTGTCGCCCTAGATTGCTCGGAAGGGAAATTGGCAATAGCCATCTATGGGTGATTTTCATACTGAGGTAGATTGGGATGCCGGCGCAGGAAAAATTCTCAGATTGAAGTGAGAGCAGTATATACCTAATAAAGTTGAAGATTTGGTCTCGTTGAGGTTTTGGGTGGCAGT
>JAJFMC010000131.1 GCA_021772365.1 Chlamydiota bacterium | reverse complement strand
ATTTTTCATAAGGGACAATATGATGTATATCGATGGGATATTTTTTACACGTAGGTATAGCACATCGATTTCCTGCTTCAACTTCAATTAGTCTTCTAAGCTTCTTTGGAATAGCTGGACGGTTTGCCAACGGGGTCTCCTTTAAAGAAAAAGCCTATCAGATTTGATAGGCTTTACAATGTTTGTTAACGTTGGAGGTGGTTGGATGCGTTCAGAACTTTTGATTGGCGTTCACTCGAGAGAGCGGGCCTGTTTCAAGTCTTCAATGAAGGCCTTGCCTTGGTCGTTTAATAGGAATTCTTTCAACGTCTGTATTACGGAGGATTTAAATCCACCTGGGTAATCCATTTCAAAAAATAACATAGCTTGTATATTTGGGCGTCAGATTAGGGCAGAATTTTGTAAGGCACCTTTTTTACCATCAGGGCCTCCACCTGAACTAAATGGTAGCAAGGTCAAATTCACTCTTAACAACCTTTGTACAGCCGGGGCCGGATAGTGAACTGCGGCCGCCGGAGACAGGTGTTATGTTTATCTGTGAGCTGATTCTTTCTTTCAGTGCAGATACGTGGGAGATGATTCCAATCAGCTTGCCATCTTGGTGAAGGCCGGACAATGTTTCCAGTGCGGTTTCCAAAGCTTCTTCATCCAAGGTGCCGAAGCCTTCATCTAGGAATAGGGAATCCACTCGGACTTTCCGGCTGGCCATTTTCGACAGCCCCAGAGCCAGTGTTAGGCTGACAATAAAGCTTTCACCTCCGGACAGGTTTTTGGTCGACCGGATTTCACCCGCCTGATAGTTATCTATGACGTTCAGCTCCAGCGGCTGTCGTTCATCACGGATCAGCAGATAGCGGTCGGTCATTTTTTCTAGCTGTCGGTTAGCATGGGATACCATCAATTCAAAGGTTAGCCCTTGAGCAAAGTTTCGGTACTTTTTCCCGTCAACTGAACCAATAAGGCCATGCAGCTTCTCCCACCGATGGCACTCTTTTTTCTGGGTTTCGATGGTGGATTGCTTCTCTTTTATCCGCTCTTTGGCTATCGCATTTTCACTTAAGCGGTGTTTGAAGCCAACAATGACATCACGCAACACCCTCAACGATTCTTCATTTTCTTTTAACTGCGGCTTCAGCTCCTCCAGGGTCTTATCAGTGAGCTTTTTGGCGGTCTCCTTATCCAGACGCGCCCCCCGGTCTTTCTGTTTCGCTTTGAGCTCTGTCTCCGCATTATCCAACTCCTTTGCCTTGGAGGATAAAGATTCCCGTTCTTCATGAGGCAGTCTGGCATCGAGGAAGGATTTTTCATCTATAAAACCAGCTGGAGCCAGAGCGACCGAAAAGTCAGTTTCCGCTTTTTCCAGTTCAGGTGTTCTTTGCTTGACGCGCTTTTTCAGGGCTTCAATATGGGTCTTCGCCCTTGTCAGTTTCTGCTGTAGCTCAGCGTTCAGGTCTCTGGCTTTCTTCTCTGTCTTCTCAGCATCGTCAATGGCTTTGTCCAGGTGACCTTCTTCCTCATCAGGCTTTTTGTCACCATACAATTGCTTTCGCTCTTTTGTTCCGTCGGACAGTTCTTTTTTCAGCCGTTCTAGACTTTCCTGCTTTTCAGTCAGAACATTGACTCGCTCATCAATCACCGCATCAAGACGCTTCACCTCGCTTTTGATGTCAGCGACCTCTTTTTCGAAGTCGGTCTTTAGTTTTTCCTGTTTCCGCCATGCCTTAAATCTTGATTTGAGGGATTCAAGCAGTGACTCGACCTCTAACTCTGGTATTTCGGTAATACCAAGTGGCTGGAGTTTCCTTGAAACTGCCAGTTTGAGTTGCTCAAAGCCGGTCCGAAACTTCGTGAGGGTTTCCTTTAAATCCTCGAGCGTTTTTTCGGTAGACTTCTTGTTATTGGCGGCTTCGGTTTCCAATTTCTCACTATAATTCAAATTTTTACGGGCAGTGTTTTCTGCCTGTTCCAATTTTTTGATAGCGGCTTCCTGTTCGTCTGCTGTATTGATCAGTTTAGTCAGCGATTCTATCTTCTGCTCGATTTCATCGGGAACCGGGACATTACCCTCGGCAAAGGGATGTTCGGTCGAGCCACAAAGTGGACAGGGTTTGCCGTCTTCCAACTTGGCCCGGTGATCTTCAAGCTCCTCGATTTTCTTTATAAAAGCCATCTCACGAAGAAGGGTCTCTTTCTCAATGCGATATTCCCGGAGCAGTTTGTCACGCAGTAATTTGCTCAAAGCATCCTTGCCTTGCTGTAGATTTTTACTAGCGGATTCCAGCTCCTGTTTTTTTAAGAAACACTGCTTAGAAGCTTCCTCTAGTTTCTTTGTGACATCTGCTGCTGCGGTATCGGCATTTTTGAGAGCGGTTTCTTTCTGTTTGATCTCCTGTTGTTTAGCGATTAGGTTTCTCAACTGTTCTTCAACGCCGGCGAGACCACTGATCAACCATTCATCCTGCGCATTCTCTTTAAGATACAGCTCTGCGGCTTTCAGTGTTTTCTCTGCGGCAGTCTGTTTTTCCTGTCCCTTCACCCGAGCCTGTTTATCTGCCTCAACCCTTGAGGCCTCCTTACTATAGACATCAGTACCTTCTGATACAGCCTTTGTCAGTTCCACAATCTTTTGGTCAAGCGAACGAATTTCCTGGATCAGCGGGACTGCCGCTTTCAGGTTCTCTTTAGATTTGAGGGTGAGCAATTCGACAGCCCTAAGCGCCTCAGTTTGTGTTTTTGCCGAGGTTTCAAGTTCAGGAAGTGCGGCTTCATCCGTTTTCAAGGAGGTCTGATCGTCAGTCTGCTGCTTACGAAGTGATGTGAGAGTGGCGTATTTTCCTTCTAGTGATGCGGCTTTGATAGCCTGCTCAAGTTTTGCTCGTTCCGATTTGAATGCCTCGGTATAGACCTTCAATTTGTCCGCTTCATCGGTAAGGCTGAGGATCTCCTTTTTCAGGTTCACAATGTTGCTCAGCCATGTGATAACTTTGCTTGTTTCGGCTGATTTACCAGCAAGCTCAGTTTCCTGTTTCTGCTTGACCGCGAGGTCCTCTTGAATTTCTTTTTCCTGTTCCGGCTCTATGATCACAATGCCGGATGTTTCGGCGAGCAGAAGCCTCAGCTTTTCCCGTTCTTCACGCTGACGCTCATGGATCCGAGAAGAAATTTTCGAATAGTTTTCGGTGCCGGTAATTTGCTCGAGGATCTTGGATTTCTGTTCAACATCAGCCTTTAGGAAGATATCAAATCCCCCTTGCGCAAGCAAAATGGAGCGGGTGAAACGGTCAAAATCCATCCCGGTTTTTTCTTCAATAACACCACCGACAAGACTCTTTTTGGTTTCTATAGGTTTGCCCGTATCAGCATCCACAATCTGATGTTCCTGATCCTGCAGCTTGCCTTCAGCCTTTTTCCGTGCTCGGCGTTGTTCCCAGTGGCAACGAAATTGCCCAGCTTGGGATTCAAATACTACCTCGGCATAGCATTCTCCAGTCTGGAGGGACATTATTTCGTTTCCGCTCTTGGTGATTTTCCCAAGGCGTGGCGTGGCTCCATACAGGGCCAGACAGATCGCATCAAGAATCGTCGACTTGCCCGCGCCGGTAGGGCCGGTCAGGGCAAAAATTCCGTTGGAAACATATTCGGGATCGGTAAAGTCTATGACCCATTCGCCATAGAGGGAGTTGAGGTTTTTAAATCGTAGTTCAAGTATCTTCATGATCTGCCTCTTTATTCCGCGTTGACGTCTTCTTCATGGAGAGACTTGATTATTTCGTTGTAGGAGACCGTCAGTTCCTCACGGTCTTCGTCCGGCACCTTATAAGCATCCAGACAGTGGGTAAAAACATCTCCGGCATCCAGATCATCGAGGGTTTCATCTTTCGCGCACGTACTGATCAACCGGTCCATGACACGCCGGTTCTTAATCCGTCGAATTTCCATGTCCGAGTCGGCCATAGCCTCATCGAGCATCTCGCGCAAATTGCCGATTATGTCGCTGCCAGTGTATTCAATCTCAAGCCATGCGGAGCTTTCTTTCTGTTTGAGCTCTTCCAGCTTTGCATGGATATCATCCAGAGAACCTTCTATACGAACAAGCTCCTGAAAACATGGTACCGAAAGTTCCTGAATATGTGGTGTGGTGCTGCTAAATTCGATAAGCACAATTTTTTTTTCTTGTGTAGCTTCACCATACCCCATAGGTATAGGAGATCCGCTATAACGAATATGTTCAACACCACCGACGACTTGGGGAACGTGAAGATGTCCAAGGGCAAGATAATCCATTGAAAAAGGAAAAACTTCCTTACCCACATGTGCTAATGACCCAACATAAAGTTCTCGGACTCCATCACCTTCTACAGTCTTCCCTCCAGCCGTAAAAAGATGTCCCATACCAATAATAGGAATACCGGTATAACCTAAATTATTAAACTCTTCTCGTTTGTTCTCTGCTATTCTGCATACATCTAGGTAATGTTGTTTGAGCCCCTCAACGAGCTTGGTATTCTTATCATCTATTGTTTCTCCAGCCTCTACAGTCCGGATATCCTTATCTCGCAAATAGGGTACTGCACAGACGATAGCTTCCGGGCGTTTATCGTCATAAAGAACGACCACTTCGTTCTCCAAGGCTTCAGTCATGGATCCAACCACGTATACATTCAGTGCATGCAACAATTCCTTTGGGGCATCTAAAAATGAAGGTGAATCGTGATTACCACCAATAATTACAATATGACGACAGCAGGATGCGGAAACCTTGCATAGGAAGCGGTAATAAAGTTGTTGCGCTCGATTGCTTGGAGTACACGTATCGAAAATATCGCCCGCGACTAGTAGTGCATCTACTCTTTCCTCTTGAATAGTCTTGCTTAACCAATCCAAAAATTCTGAAAACTCATCATATCGCTTTCTTCCGTAAAGCGATCTTCCTAAATGCCAGTCTGCTGTATGAAGAATTTTCATTATGTCACCCTAACATCATTGGAAAGAGAGCGACTTGCATACTCATTACGCCAATCTTTCAGTTTTTCCATATCTACCTTAAGTTCATCTGGATTAGGTAAGTTTACTGGTGACTCTTCTGGTTGTGAGTGTTCAAATCCTGAGTATTTTGTCATGAGCGAATCGAGAAGAATGCAATCAATGCTTTCTAATTTAGCTAGTTGCTTTAACTTCAACGTAGAGATTGGCCGCTGGAATCTTTGAACTACCCCACACAACAGATCATTTTCAATGCAACGCTCAACTAATATTCGAAAATCGCTACACATTCCCTTCAACAAGTTGTCCGATTGTTCAAATTCGCTGTTTTCGTATGCATTTTTTGCTTCTTGGTACCGTTGATTAATCAAAATGTTTAGAGCAGTTTTAATGTCACTTTGTGATAACGGAAAAGAAGCAGGTTCTCCATTACTCCGATCAGATGATCGGATGCTAATCAAATCGAATTTTATGTCTTTCTTATCTGAAAAATGTTTGATCGTTCCCAAAAAAGATAGGCGGTGAGTAAAAACAATGACTTGCATGTTGTGAGATAATTCAATCAGTCTTTGAGCAACAGTCTCTTCATAGGTTTGGTCAAGCGAGGATATTGGATCATCAAAAACATATGCGGCCTTGCTATCTGTTCCTGTGACATCGGCCAAAAATGCCGCAATGGAAACAATTTGATTTTCACCCTCACTAAGAACATCGTCGAGACCAATTTGAGTGACACCAATTAATTGAAATTTGTGAAGAACTCGTCCCTTGGAAACCTTGGATTTAACAAGTTCAATCTTTATTTGAGCAGCGCCAAGGGCTTTTAGTTCCGAGTTAAATCTTTGTACAAACCCATTAGTAATAAAAGTCTCTGAAAGTTCGCCTTTCTTCTGTGATAGGGCTTTCGTAGTAGTTAATTTTTTTGCATTCTGAATCTGACTTAGCAAATTTAAACGCTTGATTTCTTCATCGATAGCGAGGCGATGCTCTGATAACCATTTTCTGGCCTGTAAGCTGTGTAACTCCTTATTGAGCGCATCGCGATTATCTACTTTGGCGTCTTCTTCGAACCTAACTGCCTGCTCATGGAGAATATTTAAATCAGTTTTTGCTTCTTCAATCCAGTTTGGATAGGGTAGAGGGATGAGAGTCTCTTCGGGATCGGCCCCAAGGAGTTGCTTCCTTCTTCTCTGTAATTGATTGAAGAACTCCATTATTTGGCTTCTTTTTTCGTCCAGTGAAATACCAGCCGCATCCATTTTTGTCTTCAGCGTCTCTGATGCAGGTAATTCTTCGATAGTAAGGATCACATTTTCATATTCCACTTCTGCATTTACTACGTTTTTTTGTATTTCCTTCTTAATGAAATTTTCAAATGAGGTTAATCGTTCTTTGGCTTCTTGTGTTAAGGTCTGTTGACAGAGGACGCAACGAGAACCTTCAGACACATGTGGGTATTCAGTCTCAACGTACGCTACCGACAGGGAGTATTTTCGAGCTGCCTCCCAAAGTTCTTTCCAGACATCAGATCCAATGCCTCCCAGTTCACTATTCGAAAAAACTTTGTTCGCCGCACTTTCTGCTGCTGCCTTTTTTTGGATGATTTTTTTCTTGGCCGCTTTAATTTGCTGGCAGTTTTCTTCAGATAGCTGATCCAGATACTTTTCTGCATCTTGAACCAGAGTTTCTATATGTAGTTTTTGAGTTCTGAGCTGCTTTGCTTTTTTAGCAGGTGCCTGTTCATTAAGACGTTTTTGCAGCCGTTGCATTTCAGACTCGTTAAATGCACAATGCATATCGATATCCTGAGACGTGGTTTTGGTGTTGATATTTTCATACCAGACACCTTCGGGGGTTGTCTTTTTATCGGCTGGCATATTTGGTTTTTTTGACGGGTACCGGTTAGCCTCAATGACCAGTTTGGCAGCGACTTTTTCACAAATTAGGATGAGTGAACTGAAAAAAGATAGCACTGGAGGCTCATAACTTACCTCATTTTCACCACTGATAAAGACTTTTCCGAACGAGGTATCGAAAATATTAATGTTACGGAGATCATCGCAAACACCTTGTCCTAACCATAAATATTTTTTTGAATTACCGTTCAACTCAAATGAGATGTCGGCTTTTTGTAAGGTGGAACTGGTATTGTAAACATTATTATGAAGGGGTCCTGGTTCGCGAGCGCCACATACATGCTTGAGTAGCCTGACATAGCCCGATTTTCCTGATCCATTATTGCCAAAAACAATTGTAATATTTTTTTTTCCGAACTCAAGGGGGCTTTTGGGAGATAAAGCATTTACCCCTTTAATATTACTGATTGAACACAAACGCACGCTGCCCGATTTGGTTTGAGAAAATGCAGAAACAGGAAAGAAACAACTTGCTTTATCTAATATTCCATCAGCTTCCTGCTGGCATAGTGTTGTGAGTTCAGAGATGTCCTCAGATTGTTGGAGTAGTCTCGCAGCCGCGATCTGGAGCCACTGGGGGCGATCTGAAAACCATTTTTGAAGTAAGTCTAAAATTGTGCTCATATTTTTTTTCCTATCAGCTTTTTTTCTTGCATTTGATCAAGGTCTCCTCGAATGCATTGCATGGGTCCAGTCATTCTTTTCTCGAAATTTTTCTTTTGCTTGGTTATCTTGAATCTCTTCATCACATTATAGATTCCTTATAGAGGTATTTTTGGAAGCCTTCGAAGACCTGGCCAATTTGTTCTGGTGCACCAAGGTCAGCAATAGCGTCATTGATGGAGTTGTGATACTTCAATCGGAGCATAGGAGCTAACTTTTCTCTATCAAGTTCGCCAACTCCACTTTGGACATAGTGAGAGAGAACGAACGAAAGAAATATTTGCTGCTTGGTATTGAAATGCTCGGAAATGATGATTTTAGCTTTTGAGGCTCTCTCTTCTCTGGTCAGGGTTGGGGCAGCGTATGCAACATGAGCCAAGACGTCAAAGATGTCGCTTTTTTCAGCATCGATAATACGCTGCATTTCTAAGAGCTGCTCACGACCAAACCCTTTTTCTGATAGATCTTCTAAGAGTTTTTTGCGGGTGCTTGGGATACCCCATATTCCACGAAGCTCTTCTTCGTTTTTGAAGAATTCGGGAAGTTCGCCAAATAGAAGTTCCATAAATTGTTGAGCTGACATGGGTGTCCCATCTGAATGCCAGAAGGTGGTAGACATCATGTGCTGGATACTGCGCGCTTTCCCGTCAGCAAGCTTTACTCTTGTTTTCTTTTTCTTTTGACAGGTGCAAGGGTCATTTCCACAAGCTTGACAAGTAGAGCAGTAATCGCTTGGTGTTTCACAGACCATAAGGTGTGTTCTTTCGCAGATGCAGGGGCGGCACGCACATTTTGGGCATGGATCCTCCTCTTTTGGCGGACCATCCCACTCTTCATCTTGAAAGTGTTGGTGCGCCTTAACAAAGTCGTAAATCGTAAAGTAATCTTTACCATCGTAAAGGCGTGTTCCCCTTCCGATAATTTGTTTAAATTCGACCATCGAGTTGATGGGGCGCATTAGAACAATGTTTCGTACGTTTCGGGCGTCGACACCTGTTGATAGCTTTTTTGAAGTGGTCAAAATGGTAGGGATTGTTTTTTCGTTATCCTGGAAGTCTCGAAGGAACTGGTCACCCAAGGAGCCGTCGTGTGCTGTTACTCGTTGGCAGTAGTTGGGGTGCTTGCTTGATTTCATTTGATTGATCAGGTCGCGGACATCAAGGGCATGCTTTTGTGTGGCGCAGAAAACTAAAGTTTTTTCATTTTGGTTGATCTGCTCCATGAAGAGCTGAACACGCTTTGCTTCTCTTTCTTTGATTTCAATAATCCTATTGAAATCAGATTCCCTGTAACGTTTACCCTGTTCAATTTCTCCTTCGACGAGTTCATCGTCACTGGTGTAAATATATTCATCTAGCGTTGTGGCAAACTCCTTAACCTTAAAAGGGGTAAGAAATCCATCGTTGATTCCTTCTTTAAGAGAATAGGTATATACAGGCTCTCCAAAATAATCGTAGGTATTGACGTTATCTTTTCTTCTTGGGGTTGCTGTTAAGCCTAGCTGTACAGCGGGTGAAAAATATTCTAAGATCCCTCTCCACGAACTTTCATCATTGGCACCACCCCTATGACACTCATCTATGATAATAAAGTCGAAAAAGTCCGAGGGATATTCCCCAAAGTAGGGAGAAGGCTCACCATTTTTTGGGGCTCCGCTCATAAAGGTTTGGAAGATTGTGAAAAAGAGACTACCGTTCTTAGGTACTTTTCCTTTCTTGTTAATATCTTTGGGGTCAATTCTAACCAGAGCATCTTCGGGGAATGCGGAAAAGGCGTTATAAGCTTGGTCGGCAAGGATATTTCGGTCTGCAAGAAAGAGGATGCGTGGCCTTCTTGTTGGCTCACGACTTAAATTCCATCGGCTGTGAAATAACTTCCAAGCAATTTGAAAGGCCACAAAAGTTTTTCCTGTACCTGTTGCAAGCGTTAGAAGAATGCACTGTTTATCCTGTGATATAGCCTCTGTGACGCGATTAACAGCTATGTCCTGATAATAACGGGGCTGATGTGAGCCACCCTTATCCTCAAAAGGAATAGAGGAAAAACGGTCTCGCCATGCATTGATGTTAAAAAAAGTTTTATTCCACAGTTCTTCAGGTGAAGGAAAGCAAAGCAACACCCCTTCTTTACCAGTTTCCATATCGATAGCATATATCCCTTGACCATTTGTAGAGTAAGTGAAACGGATGGCTAATTTGCTTGCGTAATCTTTAGCTTGCCCTACTCCTGCCGTAAGCTCTTCACTCCACGCCTTAGCCTCTACAACTGCAAGCTTGATGTTCTTGTAGAGAAGGATATAGTCCGCTATTAGGCCCTTTCCACGACGCCCATAACCTTCCAATTGACCGGGAGTAATGCGATACTCTCGCTGTATTACGCTGCCATCAATTGCACCCCAGCCCGCGGCTTTGAGCGCAGGGTCGATGTGCTCAGCTCTTGTATCTGCTTCATTCAATGGCCCTCTCATAGTCCTCCATTGAATGCTTGATGTAAGAGCGATTTCTTGAGCTCTTCTAGGGCGGTGAGTTTCTTTTGGTAGGTGGATTCAAGATTCTTTGTTACATCATCTAATGAATTTAATTTAGATACAATAGCCTCTTGTTCTGTGATTGATTTTGGGAATGAAATTTCTATTAATTTTAGTAATTTTGATTTAATTCCTTTAACCGTAGCACCTGTACCATTATCGTTGATTTTTTTCTGGATGGGATGAGATAAAAGAAGGTACTTTAAAAAGTCTTTTTCAATTGAAATAGAAGGTTGGATGATAATGACCCGCTGAGCAAATGCTACCTTCTCATCAGTATCTAATTGCGCAACATTTCCCAGAGGTGCTTCAGTTGTAAACAATATATCTCCTTTTTCAGGAATACCTCTAGTCATCCAGGTTTCATAGTTATCAGGATCGATAAATTCTTTTGGTTCTTCGAGTAAAACACCCTTTTTAATATTTTTAGCAGTAATTAACCGAATTCCTGCAGGTGTTTTTAAAGGGGTCTTACCACGATAATCTATAAAGTTTGTTTCATTTCCTAATAAACATGTGGCCCACTCAGGTCCACTAGTGGAAAAAATATCATTCAAAAAGCTCGCAAAAAGAGCGCGGGCATTTTGAAGGTTTTTTTGGGTGTTTGCTTTGGCGATGTCGATGGCTTTGAAGGTTTCGTCGAGGATGCTGACGATGCGTTTTTGCTCTTCGATTGGGGGGATCTTTACTCTCTTTGAGTAAACATCATTTCTATTAATTCCAGGTTTAACGCCTTTGGCAAGACTTGGTAGATTTAATATAGTTAAAAGGTAAAATAGAAAGCGAAGGTCATAGTTTTTCTCATCAAAAGTTACAAAATACGTGACATCAAGAGGCCAGAATTTTTCTGTGGTAAGGTTGATTTCTCCAGCTGAACCCTTGCGACCAACAATGATTGAGGGTTTGTCATGATAATATTTATCAGTTCTTGCTTTTTCACCATTAGCCCCATAAGCTGGATATAGGCCGTCAGATTTTCTGTAATCCTTTTCTAAGGGCTTACCGTATTCAAGCTTGAGGACTGAACTGAGAGTTTTTTCCTTCCATCCCTTTTTCATAAAAGTCCCTCTATCTTTGCAAGAGCTTCAGCACTTTCAGCATCTAGTACACGAATTTCATCGATAATCTCAGAGGGTGTCCGATGAGTAATTTCTTCCTTTGCATTTGGGTTCTTGACTGAAAGGTCAAAGGTTCCCTGATCAACATTCTTGATATTAAGGGACCAACTTTTCTCAGAGTCAGTACAGTTTTTTTGCAGTTCAACAAACTCCTCAAGGTCTTTATCGTTTAACGGATTCGTTTTTCCAAGGTTGCGACCTGGGTCTAGCTGATAGTACCAAGTATTTTTGGTTGGCGACCCCTTTTCAAAAAAGAGCACAACTGTTTTTACTCCTGCCCCTAGGAAAGTACCACTAGGGCAATCGAGGACAGTATGTAAGTTGCAACTTTCGAGAAGGAGCTTTCGCAAACTGACAGAAGCATTGTCGGTATTAGAGAGAAAGGTGTTTTTGATAACGACGCCTGCACGACCGCCTGCTTTGAGCATTTTAATGAAGTGCTGCAAAAATAGAAATGCGGTCTCGCCTGTTCGAATGGGGAAGTTTTGCTGCACTTCTTTGCGCTCTTTTCCGCCAAAGGGTGGATTAGCAAGAATAACGTTGTAGCGGTCCTTTTCTTGAACATCTGCTAGGTTTTCCGAGAGGGTATTTGTGTGAATGATATTAGGAGCTTCGATGCCATGCAAAATCATATTCATGATGGCGATGACATAAGCAAGGGATTTCTTCTCTTTACCGTAAAAGGTACTTGCTTGGAGAGTTTCGAGGTCTTTTGTGGTGAGATTGCCCTTTGACTTGAGATAGTCAAACGCTTCGCATAAGAAGCCCGCAGAGCCTACTGCACCGTCGTAGATTTTTTCCCCAATTTTTGGATGAACAACCTGAATAATGGCCCGAATGAGCGCGCGAGGAGTGTAGTACTCGCCACCGTTTCGACCTGCATTGCCCATGTTTTTGATTTTAGCTTCATATAGATGAGAAAGTTCGTATTTTTCATCTTGGGAGAGAAACCGCAGTTCATCGATGTGGTCAATGATTTCTCTTAGACTATAGCCACTAACAATTTTATTTTTGATTTCCCAAAAAATCTCGCCAATCTTGTACTCAATAGTGTTTGGGTCTGTCGCTTTGGTCTTGAAGCTTTGTAGGTAGGGAAAGAGCTTGTGATTGACGAAACTAAGAAGGTCGTCACCTGTCAAGGCTACGTTATGGTCTAGTTGGCCATTTTTATCTTTTGGAGCAGCCCAGTTTTCCCAGCGATAAGTTTCGTCGATGATGTGCGTATAAGTTTTACCATGCAAAGCAGCTTCAACAGCTTTGTCTTGCTCAAGAGCATCGAGATACTTCAGGAAGAGAAGCCAAGAGGTCTGCTCTGTGTAGTCGAGCTCACTGGTGCAACCTGCATCCTTCCAAAGTACGCCATCAATATTCCTAAAAGTTTGTTCAAACATGCTGTTTCCTTGTGATTTTCATTATTTTGTCGCCCACTCTTTTAAAGAAGAGTATTGGAAAGATATACGTTTTGTAGTCGAATGCATCGATAGGGCCTGTTATAATATGTGCAGCTCCCCATAAATGACGTTCAAGGTCATTAAGCGTTGTAAGGTCTGCATCCCTTAATCTAGGTGCCTCACTTGAAGAACTGAGAACATGCGCATTCTGTTTTGTTTTCATAATAAAACCTTGTCAATATTTTCTGACTGGTTAGTTTTTTCAGGATCAATAGATAAGAAAGATCCTTCTATTTGAGTAAGTCCCAAATTCCTAATGTATTCAGTTATTTCAACCGCAGTCTTATGAGGATGCTTTTTCAGGATGACTCTGATTTGTTTAAGTGTTCTTTTGTATTTTGTAGAACCTGAAAAAACAAGCTTACGAAGGGAGTCATTGACCTTTATATTGCATAGTATTTTTGCAGCCGACTGGTCCCCTTCATCAAAATCTCGTAGATTGACTTCTTTTCCTGGGTTCTTAATCAGGGATTGAATGAATTTAAATGCCGTTGAATCCTCGCGGAAAGAATGTAAAAGAAGGACTTCTTTTTCGCCGCATTTCTCATGCTCAATAATTAATCGAAGTTCGTTACCTTCCAACCAAATTTCAATGGCATAGTATGGTTTTGAGTGGTGAGTCTGATTTTGATTTTTAGTGATATCAGGCTGTTTGTCTTTTAGGCTGTTCCAGCAAACAATTTCAGAAACAAGTGTGTTCAAATACCGGAGATACTCAGAAGGAATAAAAAAACAACTGTCCCCTTCTTTAGAGGGACGCCTGTATCAAATGCGTTGCATTTCATTCCAGTAGCATTTTAAGCGAAAGAGACTATTCGACTTTTGAATTTTTACAGGAGTACCTGTTTCAAATCCAGGTCCCTTGAAATATGACTCTGGTAGGTGCCAAGCTAGATACGCAGCATACAGACGCTCCCAAATCACCCAAATATCTTCTGGATATTCTCTACATGTGCTTTCACGGAGGTTGTAAAGTTCTCTTAAACTCTTACAAAAATGGATGTGCGACCCTTGTTGCCCCTTTATAAAGGTGATAGTAGGCGTTGTCGGGTTGAATTTTGTGAGGGCATCAGTTTCAATAACATTAGATAGAAGGTGTTGATGTTCGAGAAGTTCGTAACAAATCTGTGCAAGTTTACATGCAGCAACTTCATAATAATGAGGGCTATAGATATCCCCACCGGTCTTTAATACTTGTTGAATATCAGATATTTTTTTTAAAACATCTTTATTTGCTTCGAATTTATTTTCATGAATCCTTTTCTTCAGTAATTGACAGGCGTTTTGTATTTCGGATACTACTTTTAGCTCAAATTTAGTTATTTCATTTTGATACTTTTTTCTCTCATCTTCTCGAAGGTTACGAAGAGGTTCTAGTAACTTTGATTTCGAAATAAAGGGGACAACAAAGCTGCAAAGATGTTCAAAAAAATCATATTCCTCATGCTTTCTTTGAGCAACATCGACCAGGTGTGGAAGTACCGACAACTCACCGGTTAATGTAGGGGTTAGTAGAGATGTATCTATAGTATTATTTTTAAAATCCATTTAAACCTTTGCAAACTTTACAATAGATTACCATAAAACAGCGCTAATTAGCAAGGTGTTAGAGGTTTCTGCTAAATTAAATATTAGAGTCTTGTTTCCATTGCGTTTCCACAAAGTGTCAATACTCCCCTTGGTTGCGTTTCCATTAGTTCCCATTTGTTTCCGAAACTCAGCTGTAGCCTTTGAAAAGCTTTATAGTGGTGCCATGTTGAATGAAAAAGAAATTAACAGCTCTTCACCGCAGAAGTTTGAAAAGGACCGACTAGTTGGTTTTTTCAACCTTCTTCTTCAGATTGAGCGTCGAGAGAAACAGAAGAGCACTAAAGGAGGTAACTTTGAAAGTAAGCAAAGTGGAGATCATTCCAATTAGACAGAAACAGGGGTTGTTGGGGTTTGCGAGCGTTGAACTAGACGGGCAGCTACACCTTAATTCGATTGGTATTCACAGCCGGCGCGATGGTCAGGGTTATCGTTTGACCTATCCAACGCGACCAGGTGGGGGTTCGGCCATTACCGTGTTTCACCCGATTAACCCGAATCTTAGTAAGGAGATTGAAGCACAGATCTTCGAGCAGGCTCACAAAATTTTTGATTTATAGACCCAACACTAAAGAGGTAAGAAAGTGGTAACAGAAGAATCAACAAGAAATAAAGTAGGTATTTCTAATCAAACACAGTCATCTCCAAGTAAAGAGGGTATTCCTCAACAGCTACGCCATAAGGGGTTCAATTTCGTCAAACTTAAAGGAATAAGCAAAGTCCCTATAGAAAAAAACTGGCAAAAGAAAAAAATCTCCTATCAGGAGATTGAAGAACACATAAGAAAAGGCAACAACTACGGTGTTTTAGGAGGCTCTAATGGATTAATAGTTGTTGATGCTGACAGCGAAGCTATCAGTAAAATAGTTCTAAAGAACCTTCCCGAGACCTTTACTGTGAAAACAAAAAAGGGATTTCACTACTACTATTTTTGTGACGATTTTGGTAACAAGATGGTGCTGCAAAAGGAACAGCAACATTTCGGCGATATCATCGCAAAAGGTTCACAAATTGTCGGCCCAAATAGCATTCATCCAGAATCTAAGCAAGCCTATACCATTGAAAACAATTGTGAAATAAAAAACATTCCAAAAAAAGAGGTGCTAAAAGCCTTTTCCGACTTTCTTTGTAAAAACGATGAAAAGAAAGATCCTATATTGCCTTCTATAGAAGAGCTCATTCAAAAGTATGGAGAACCCTACTATCTATCAAATGAAGGTACGGTCACCTCCTTAAACCAGAGCTTCTGGGCTGGGCTTGTCAAGATCGAAAATATACTCATATATGAACCCGCTGAAAGAGGTTTCTATTTATATGAGGAAGGAACGGGGTTGTATACTGCAGTATCTGATGATGCTCTTAAACAAAAAATCTCAGAAAGGATTTTAGCTATTTCTCGAAGTAATAAACTCCCTTCTCTGGAGAAAAAAAGA
>JAJFMC010000014.1 GCA_021772365.1 Chlamydiota bacterium | reverse complement strand
ATAGAAGCAACTAAATTTTTCCCCTTCGCTAACAAAATTAGTTTTTCGCTGCAAAACACTAGACAACACACCGTTTATCTTTCAACAAAAGAGGTAAAGCTCATTCAGCAACTCGTCGACAAAATATTTAATGCAGACCTTTGGATACAAGAGCATCAAGCCCTCGAAAAGCCAATGATTAGCCCACTCCACCCCTCTATTTTTACTACGGGTTTACGTAGACCTATTTCCATTACAGCAACAATAAATCGAAAAGAAAACACCGTGAACCCATTGAGATCCCGCCTATAAACCCTTGATGTAAATATTTATTTGAATATGATCAGGGGTTTGACTCATAGGAGGTCTACAATGACAGTGGTGACTGAAAAAGTTAAACTATCAACTAATGATACCATCAACACCATTCTTAAATATGTAGATGCAGTATATATCAACTCCAACAACCGTAACTTATCTAAACTTTTAGGACGAAATGTGACGCTTCATCAAATACAAGATGAGGAGCAACAGTCCTATGAAAAAAAGGTAAATACTGTTCGAAAAATTATTCAAAACACCTCTTACTACTATAGGGAAAAATATGACATTACCAAACTTTCTATCCAACAATCAGAAACTGAACTAACCCTGAAATTAACGGCTAATGATATAGAAATAAGTACGAAGTTTTCCATAAGCGACGAAAATCATATGCAAAAAATTAATGAGCTGACAATCGAAAGTTCTGATGTTTTTTTTGTTGGAAAAACTTATTTTAAATCAACCCCATTTAACACAACAGCCATCAATCTAGCCATACAATACCTTCAAAATGTGATCATCTACCCATCCAAAGAACAATTTAATAGCCTATTGACCTACAACGTAAAAGCCCTACATATCGCAAACGGAAAAGAGATCGCTGACACTGCCGGCATCCATGAAGTCACCAGCCTTTATGAGGAAACAATGCTAAATGTGCCGCACCTAGAACTTCAAAAAGTGACATTTACAACAACAGTCGATAGTGCCGAAGTCAATTTCTGTATGGAAGATCCCTACAGCGTGTTATTGAGGGGAAAGTTATCCCTATTTATCAGTGAAGAAGAAAACCTCTCCAAAATCAACAGCATCATCCTCAATAAATGGACTCTCTAGAAATGTAAATCCGCTTTACATAAGCCTCACTTTAGTCCTAATGACCACGGTTGCCACCCGATAGATGGATTGAAGAGTTTAAGAAGCTTAATGCTAACTTACCACAGAATGTGCAAGTATTCTTGATGTTTGTCGATGTCTAAATATAATTGAAGAAAAACGATACATTAGCGGTCGAGAGCTATTAATTCACATAGTTTCAATGCTAATTAAACTAGCTCAATCTAAAAAATAATCGGGCACGGGCACGATTCCCAATTCTTCAATTTATTTGGATGTATCGTCTTAGATTTTCATAACCGGATTCTCCCTAAAAAACGCCATACCCAGATCTAAGCAATCGGGGTCTTGGCATCCAAAAAAAAATGACTTGCTGGAGGATTGGATATCTGTTATAAGCCTGAAGATTATGAAGTTGATCACTTAGTCCGTGATTTGCAACACGTTAATAAACAGCCTAAGAGAGTAAAAGGCAGAGATGCTTCACACCTTTATTGAAAAGTCCATCATTGGACTACTCACCTTAGTCTTTTGCAGTTATCAAACTTGCCATGCTACATCATCCTATTTGTCAACAATGTCGGTTGAAGAAAAAGTCGGGCAGCTTCTAATGGTACATTTCCACGGCGAAGATGTTAACGAAGAAGCTGAATCACTCGTTCAACAAGCGCATGTTGGGGGAATCATTTATTTTAATTGGTCCAATGGTTTGCACAACCCAAAACAAGTCCAAAAACTCAGTCGAAATCTACAAAATTTGGCACAAAAAACTGACCACAAAATACCTTTGATTATTGCAGTCGACCAGGAAGGTGGAGTCGTTTCGCGATTGAAAAAAGGATTTACTGTATTTCCCGGTAATGGAGCCCTTGCAAAGACGGGAATTCCTGCTCTTGCAGAAAAGTGTGCATTCGCTACAGCTGAGGAATTGAAGACCGTGGGCGTGAACATGATTCTTGGGCCTGTTGTCGATGTTAATGTGAACCCTTTTAATCCGGTTATTGGTGTGCGTTCCTTCAGCAATAGCCCTGAGAAAGTAGTGGTCTATGCGAAAGAAGCCCTCAAAGGTTTTCGAAAAGGACGGATTATTTCCGTATTGAAACATTTTCCCGGTCATGGCGATGTCACACTTGATTCTCATGTCGATTTACCGATTGTAGATAAATCATTGGAAAAACTTCATGAAACTGAATTATTTCCCTTTAAAGCACTATGTTCAGAAGCAGACGCTATGATGACAGCACATTTACTCGTACCAGCTCTTGACCCTTTTAACTGCGCGACTTTGTCAAAACGAATTACTAAAGGTCTTCTAAGAGATGAGTTTGGGTTTGATGGTGTCATTATGAGCGACTCGTTGGTGATGAAGGGATTTTTAACAAACTGCCCCAATATTGGAGAAGCAGCAATCAGAGCTTTTGAAGCAGGCTGTGACATGTTGATACTTGGAGGAAAACAACTACTAAGTGAGGATGGATTTGAATTGACCTGTGAGGATACACTAGTTATTTACCACCACTTACTTGAAGCTGTTTATTCAGGAAGAGTGCCTGAAGAACGTTTGAATTCTTCTGTCTCTCGTATTTTAAAACTAAAAGACAAGTACGGGCTCATCAACGAAGTAGATAATGAAAAAGATATAACAGTTTACGTCAATACACCGTCCCATAAAAAACTCGCACGTGAAATAGCCTGTAGAGCCCTTCGTAATCAAGAGGAAAATCCTCAGAAACCGACAAATTTTGGAGAGATGCGCGTAGCTGTCTTTGCTCCTGAATTAATTCAGTACGACCTAAATTTGACTACATTAGCCACAATTGGCAATGAAACAAAAACGATGTTTTTTGAAGAGCTTAATCCCACAAATGACGAGCAGATGAAAGCTGACAACCTCATTAATTGGGCTGAAGCGATCATTGTCTGTTCCTACAATGCATGGAAAAATAACCAACAAGCTCTATTCATTCAAAAACTTACAAACACCAATAAGCCTGTTACTATCATTGCCTTGCGCGACCCCCAAGACAGTGAATATGTTCAAAATGATGCCAATTTTATTATTTCAACATCAAGTCCCGACGCTTATTCCATACAATCAGCTGTCGATATTCTCACAGGAGTCCCAAATGTTCCTTAAATACACATTACGGAGGGAATTGTATAAATATTTGGGCTGTTTTCTAGGCCTTTTTCCGCCTCGCTTCAGGCTCGTTCTTGTAACCAACGCATGGTTGACTGCGAACTCCGCCCCTTGTGAGTCAAAAAAAATCTCTAGAAAACAGCTTCAACTAATTTTGCAATTCCCTCTACGATTACTGTTCTTTTTTGCGATTATTCTATCAACTTCAACAACCCATGGAATCAGTATCCCTAAAGAACAAGCACAAAAAATCGGTATGAAAATATGGAGTAATGAGTGTGCCAAAAGTATCAATGGTTTATGCACGTGGAATGAAGGAGAAAACTTTGCTTCTATGGGGATAGGACATTTCATCTGGTATCATAAAGACTCGGAAGCACCTTATGAAGAGCAGTTCCCAAAGCTTCTCGCCTTCTTTGAGGAAAATGATGTAAAACTACCATCATGGCTTATGAAATCAAAGACATGCCCCTGGTCTAATCGTAAAGTATTCTTACAAGACACCCAAAGAGAAAAAATTACAGAACTTCGCACACTACTTGTTTCTACAATAGATCTACAAGTGGTCTTCATGAGTCAACGACTTGAAAATGCTCTGCCAAAAATACTTGAGTCTACTTCAGATGAAAAGGAAAGTCACATTCGTACTCAATTTTATCGAGTCGCAGACAGTCCAAATGGATTATATGCCCTACTCGATTACATCAATTTTAAGGGAGAAGGTTCATCATCAACGGAACGTTACAAGGGTGAAGGGTGGGGACTTCTTCAAATTCTCGAGCAAATGCCAAATGACCCTAAAGACAACACGATGAAAGACTTTGTGACTTCCGCAAAAGCTGTACTCATGCGTAGAGTTACCAACGCCCCCCCAGAAAGAGGAGAAGATCGCTGGCTGAAAGGGTGGTTTAATAGATTAGACTCCTATCTAAAAATTTAAGTAACTCATTTTTAAAATTTTATGAACAAAAAGCTGTTTTTACTCTTGAACAGACAATAATTTTATGTTAAATGTTTGTTTTAGAAAGAGAGGGCATATACACCCTTCGTACGCAAAACTTAAATCTAATTTATAGGCGCATCACTTTTTAGAAGTTAACAACTTTTTGATAAGGAGATCAGAATGAAAAAAGTTGATTTCAAAAAATTAGCAATTATGGGTATCGCTAGTGGCGCATTAATCGCCACACAATCAGGCCATGCAACACAAAACAC
>JAJFMC010000130.1 GCA_021772365.1 Chlamydiota bacterium | reverse complement strand
ACGCAGACTAAGAAATCGCCTCCTACTGCAACTCATTGATACAATGTATGTAACACTTTAATCTGGATACGAAACTGGAAGGAAATAAAATTAACCTCCGTTAGGCAGGCTTATTGCATTCTAATCAATAACTGGTATTTATGTTTGAATTTATTAAAATATTTAATATATATTGTATGGTTATCGAATATAAACATGTTAGTTTATCAAGGAAGTTAATAATATGAGTATAGATACATCTCTTCTAGCAAACTCAGGAACTTGAGAAAACCTTTCTCAAAGAGCCTGTAGTTTTATTAAAAGCAAAGATGATACATTTTTGAAAATAGAGGGGAGTACCACTCTAAAAGTTGTTAAAACCTCTGCAATTAGCATCTCTGTTTTTATATATACCGAAGATAATATACAAAATATAGAGCTTCTTTAAAAAAAATTGAAGCTGCCTTTACACCTCATATACAAAAAATCAACGATGTTTGTATTGAATACTTCGCCCCACTAATTTTTGATGGCGATCTTCATTGCTATAACTTTTGTCCAATTAAAATTGACGGAAACCTTTTTGTAGTGATGAAAGAATCTTTAACTGTCAGTGGAACCTATTATATAGGTGAAAATATGCCGAATGTTAAAGGGAACCCTGACTTTGTTATTCAAGGAAATGTAAAAGTTGGTAGCTTAGTACAAGTAAAAGGTGCTCTTTCATTCGGAAAAGGTGTTCGTGTAGGTGGAGAAGCTTATTTTGCAAGAGAGTTAGTTGATAAAGAATTGTTGAAACAAGTAAGTTTTCGATCTATTATTAATAATAATAATATTTTTCATGTGGATTTAATTAAAAATGTTAATTAGATCGTTTTCAGGTATTAGCAGTTTGAAATTTGTTAAAAACGACGTTAAAAAGCTGTTTATCCCTAGAATGATCGGCACTTTCTGTCGCATGATCTGAATTGTAGCCGCTTGTTTCGTCAAACTCTTCTTTGATCGTTTCGTAGGCCTCTTGTGCCTTCATTGGATCAGCACTTTTCATCTGATTTTTCAGGACTAACAATCGGACGACCTTGTCTTTTTCAAGCAATGACATCCTATCTAATCCCTTGATAGTCCCATGGTAGCTTATTCGTCTAGGAGCGGGACATAGTGAGTCAAATCGGTCGGCTATCCACTGAGAGTGTCCGTAGATTTGCTGGATTTTATAGTGGTCCTCAAAACTTGAAAAAATATCCCAACGAGTATCTTCGGGAAACAGTGATCTAGTTATTCCTTTCTCGATGAGCTGCGAGGTGCTGAGAGCGTTGTGATATTCGAGCCTCTCGACACTTTCTACATAGCTGTCTTTATCGATCAATCCGGTTTGCGCCTGTTTAAAAAAACCTACGAGTTTTTTATTCGTTTTGGCATTGTGTAATTCGAATAAAATTGAAGAAATTTCTTTACCTAACGTTTCATTTCTAGAAATATTGATGTAGATAATGCGGTTTTCACTGTCCCATAGTGCTTCGAAATCGCTATCTGTAAAATATTGGGCTTCGATACTAATTGGCCCCTCTTTTTGGACTTCATCGATTAATTTTGCCGCTTCGGGGAGAGATTCAACAGCAGCCACCGCTTGATAAAGGTTTGAAGGGACCGAAGAAAATTTTCCTTCATTGGGCAGGCTCATTGTATTCGAGTACCCAATAATGGGGCTAGTAACAGTAAATATTATTACTAATAAAAGTGGTAATAAAGTTCTTTTCATGATCTTTTACGGTTTAAGTTTAAAGATTATATGGTATCAAAGAAGTGTTAAGGTTATATTAAAGTTTTTATAATAAAGTCGATCATCATTCGAGAGTTTCCTGTACATGTTCACCCCGTTTTTTTAAAGGGAAGACCGCATACGCATCAATCTAAGCCCCCGATTGCCTATTTCTCCTAGGAAGATTGGATGTCGTTCCACTTCAATTTTCTATATTTAACTACTTTTAAAATCGTGAAACGATGCTATTTCTCCTGGGGTGAAGGAAGCAATCAGGGTCAAAAGTTGAATTAGCAGAATCATCTTAATTTTTTACAGGATGAACAGGATAGATAGGATAAGTATGAAGTGTTTTTAGCTATGAAGACCATCATGATAGCCCGTCTATCATGTAAAAATCACCAAAAAAATGCTCTCTGTTAATGAGACTTGAAGCAGTAATTAATCTCTTATTTAATATCCTGTGCCCTGGAAACGACACAATAAGGATTGGTCGAGATATTCAAAATATGGTATGATTTGCACTGTATATAATAATTTATTTACAGAGCAATCTACCATGAAAATGTATGATGACCAGTTAATCGTTGTCACCGGCGGGGCGGGATTTATTGGATCCAACCTCATCAGTTATTTCAATAGCAAAGGAATGACGAATATCATCGTTGTCGACGAGCTCGGTACTGACGAGAAATGGAAAAATCTTGTGGGTAAGCGATTTGTCGATATCATCGAAAAGCACCAGTTTTTCGACTGGCTACAAGGTCGCGAACGTGAAATTGAAGCGTTTATCCACCTCGGAGCGTGCAGCGATACCACGGAACAGAATGCGAGCTTCCTTCTCGAGAATAATTACCGTTTCAGTGTCAAGCTTGCAGAGTATGCCCTCAATAATAATCATCGCTTCATTTATGCCTCTTCGGCAGCGACATATGGCGATGGGGCGCGTGGTTTTTCCGATGATCACGGTCTCCTCGGTGACCTCCATCCACTCAATATGTATGGCTATTCAAAGCATTTATTTGATTTGTGGGTGCAGAGTCAAGGGGTTATTGACAAGGTTGTAGGCCTTAAATATTTTAACGTGTTTGGTCCATATGAGAGGCATAAAGGGCGCATGGCGTCTGTGGTCTACCATGTTTTGCCGAAAGCGCGGAAAGAGGGTGTGATACGCCTCTTTAAGTCTTCTGAGCCAGACAAATTTTCTGATGGCGGGCAGCAGAGAGATTTCATATATGTCAAAGATGCGGCGAGGATGACTGCGGAGTTTTTGGAAAACGATAGTGCGGGAATTTATAATATAGGCAGAGGGATTCCCGAAACGTGGAATGACCTGGCGACAGCGGTTTTTCATGCTATTGAAAAACCTGTCAATATCGAATATTTTGACATGCCTGAAGACCTGGCTGGGAAGTACCAAAACTACACATGTGCCGATGTTAAAAAGGTCAAGCACGTCCTAGGAAAAACTGCTGAGTGTGAACCGCTAGCAGACAGTGTAAAAGATTACGTCAATAATCACTTAGTTGAGGGGTAACCGTGGTAGAATTAACAGGTTTGATCGGACATCTCGATGAAGTAAAAGTATTAGTCGCCGGAGACTTGATGCAGGATGCTTATGTGCTTGGCAACGCAAAGCGTATTTCTCCAGAGGCACCTGTACCTGTCGTTCATGTCACTGACGAGTTTCAGTTGCCGGGTGGAGCGGGTAATGTGATGCTCAATTTACGTGCCCTTGGTGCTAACGTCGTTGCTTTGGGGCGTGTTGGTTCTGATAAGGCTGGTGACAACATTAAAGAGCACCTTGGTAAACAGGGCGTTGACACCTCTGGAATATTCCATCAAGCGAATTATCCTACACCTGTGAAAAATCGTATCATCGCCAATAATCAGCAGATGGTACGTGTCGACTACGAAACAATATCCGAAATTCCTGAGGTTTTGGAGCAGCAGGTCATAGAGTCGCTACCGGAATTACTCGAAGGTGTTCAGGCAGTCGCTATCTCTGACTATGGAAAAGGGTTTTTGTCGCCGATATTATTGCAGGCATTGATTCAGGAGGCAAAAAGTCGTGACATTCCCGTGATTGTCGACCCTAAAGGTGTCGACTATACGCGATATAAGGGCGCGACGATCATCAAACCCAATCTTTCTGAAGCGTATGCTGCAGCAAACTTAGGACAGACAGCGGGACTTGATGTCGTGGCAAAATCACTATTATTGACCACGCAGTCACAAGTGCTGATGATTACCCGTTCAGAAGAGGGAATATCGTTGTTTTATCCCGATGGAAAACAGCAGGATTTTTCTGTCGACGTTCGCGAAGTGAAAGATGTCACAGGTGCCGGTGATACCGTGCTGTCGATGTTAACCTTAGCGATTGCAAATAAATTGAGCCACTCTGATGCGACGCGGCTAGCGAATGTCGCAGCTGGCCTAGCTGTTGAGATGCTTGGCTGTGCGATGGTGACGATGGAACAGTTGTCAAGGCGTTTACTCCATACCGACCATGGCAATAAAGTGTTCGATGAAAAGCATCTTTTTGCATTGAAGGCTGCGTTGACAAATCGTCGCTTGAAGATTGTGGGCCTTTCCAGTGAAAAAGACCTCTCCGCTTCCGTTCTAAGGACGATTTTCGACTTATCGAAATCGGAGGATCACGATCTGCTGGTTTATGTTCGTGATGATGATCCTGATGAAGATTTTGTCTATGCGTTGTCAGCTATTCAAGAGGTGGATTTTGTTATACTCAAAGGTGATAGCTTGCGTCATTTATCCGAAGAGATAGATGCGGATGAGGTATACCTCCACGACGGCAAAGTGTTACTCCCTCAGGAAGGTATCCTGTCGCTTATATATCGATCGTGATTCATAATTTGGGATTTTGGCATGATTCAAATGAAGGTAAGATCACTGTGTAAGAGGACTCTGCGTCGTTCCACGATACAATGGAGAATCTCCAAACAAAAAAATGAAGTGGAACCTTGGAATGGCAAAACTGCTTTTGCCTTTTTGCGGAGAGATGTCAATTCGGTAAATGGTTCTTCAATAAAGACAAGAGCAGTTTTGTCAATTCTTATCCTTAATGGAGTTACTTTTCTTCCCATCGATCGATAAATGCGAGGAGTTCCTGAGTGCAAGTTTTCTTTTCGCTATCGTAGTATTTTGTTCCTTTTGCAATGCTTTCGATGAATTCTCTAAATCCCACGTGTTTGAAGATCCAATCTTTATTTTTAAGCTCATCTTTCGTGAATTTTTTACCCGATCGCTCTGAATCGATCAGTTCTTTTTCATGCTTTAAAAGATACTCCAAGCAGAGTTCTGGTCCTAATCCTTCAATAGCACCAAGGTCTTGTATCCTTTTCAATATATCGTTAATATCAATTTGAAAGATGAGTTTATCGTTAAGTCCTTTCCTATGATACATACTCTTTTCGGCTTCAGGGAATAATGTAAAGAGTAATTTAAAATAATTATTATCATAATTATTATCAGTTAGAAGGAAACGTAATCCTTCTTCTATACACGATTGAAAATCGTCAGGTATGTCAGACGTCCTGCGGAGGATGGTGCTTAGGATTTCATAAATTTGATAGATATTGAGTTTTACCTTACGCTCATCCGCTACACAAAACTTTAGAAATCCGATCAATTTTTCAACTAATTGTCGCTGTTTTTTAGATAAAGATGAACCACAGTGAATATTGACATCTAGACTATTAATGTACTTCTCCACATTTTCACTGAAGGGTTGGTTTGTAAGCTCCGGCCAGTATTTGACAAAAGCTTTGCTGTATGGAGAACCTGATAATAGGTACCCATGGTCGATTGCCCATAGGTGACCTTTTGTATCAATCATTAGGTTGTTTGCATGCCTGTCTTCATTAAGGTTGATTAAATCAAAAATAGCAACACGATGCATTTCATCTACAGCTTCATCAGATAGGTTGTCGATGTGTATATTGCTTCGCTCTTCTGTTGAGTTAAAAAGAGTATTCCCTTTGATGAACTTTTGAAGGATACCTTGCTCGCTTTTTCCATTCATTTTCAGCGTTCTGTAGAGTGTTTTTTTGACGTTGATCTTGTTAGGTTCTTTCAGCTTACTCCACACTAAAAGTTCGTTTTTTGCATCGCCGCTATTTTTTTTGCATAATTTGAAAATCGCCAAGCATTTCCCATCATCAGGACCGCTTCTATCGTACACTTTGTATACTTCAGCTAGGTGTTGACCATCGAGTTTTTCGGACTTCACACCTTGTTCTATAGCAAACTTTGCTTCTGCCAAGCGAGGGTGGAGATTGATTTCTTTTAATTTCTTGACAGAGGAACTGTTGCCATAGTAGCCGTTGGTTAACAGAGTGTCGATGGTCTTTTTGACCTCTTGTTTTGCCGAAGAGGTTTCCTTTTTTGTCTTTGCTTCTTTTAAATTCTTGGCTGCTTGTTGGAGTTTTTCGTAGTTCGGAAAGATTTTTTGGAAAATTTCGCAGGTCCTTTTTACGGTGACGCGTTCGGTTGAATTGGGAAGAATGCAAACCTTCTCAAGCTGTTTACACGATTTTTTGTATAGGTGCCCCACACTGTAAGAACCGAAGGAAAAAATGCACAGAACGATATAACGTATTTTATCCCAGGTAGATCCTTTATCGACGATCTTTCCCCTCGAGTTACGAAATAAATAAGATGATTTTATAGTAAAAAGAATTTGAAAATTATTTTGGTCTGTCTCAGCAGCAAATTTATCTATCATTGAAATATCTCTCATGATGACTGTTCTCTTCAATTTTCCAGTTTTTATGTTTCTGATGCGGTATTGTATTTTAAGATTGTTAAGATGTTATAAAGTTACAAAGGTGAAGTTGTATTAATGTTTTTTTTGTGTTATAATGATTATTAGATATTTTATAATTGTTTATGATACCTGTGTTATTGTTTTAATTGTAATATTTTTTTTTGTTTAGATTAAATTGTGAGTTTTTTTATGTTAATAAATAGTACTACAGCTCAAGGTTTACAAGATATGTTGGACGTTTGCATCCAGAATCAACCTGGTTCAGGCAAACACGGATACCTAGGTTTTCGTAAGGTTAAAGACAAAGTTTATCTCGATACTTTCTTATCTAAAGAGCGATTAGAGAATTTAGGCTACGAAAAAGCAAGCTTACACGATATTCAAAACATAAGCCAATATATTCTATTTAGAGAAAAGAACACTCCAGTACCCAACAAAATTTTACAATCGCTCCACACGCTTGCTGAAAACAAAAACAAAAAACTCAACTCCCTGACTAAGAAGGTAGGGCGTTTCTTTTTATCCATTTTAAAGTATGTCCTTTATGCTACAGGCATAGGCATTCCTTTTGGTATCATGATTCGTAAGAAGCAGGGGCACTGGAACAGCATGCAAATGCAAATAAATGCCCATTTACATGTCACTTCACCCGTAGATCGAGAAATAGCTTCCACAGTCAAAAATTGTAATAGTAAAACGGCACAAAAAAAGCTGAAACTCGTTGTTTCTTTAGGGATAGAAGATGACCTAAAGGTTAGGCTGGCTGAAGAACAGATCAAAAAATTTGTTGATTTTGATAATGAAGATAACTATCCCGTTATATTAGAAAGTTTGAGGCGAGACCACACTCGTGGGTGTGTTGCCCAGTACATCCTTGAAGATGAAGAAACAGGATTTACTCAGCCGATCGTTCCCTTTTCCAAAAAAGATGTATCAGTAAATGAATACTTCGGACAGGTAATCAGAAAAATCGACGGTTTTAATAAGCAGGGGAACTTACAAAATTATTCTTCATACGTCCAAGCGTTGATGTGCCAAAATATTCTTCAAGGACTTATCTACAAACAGAAGTCAGAGCTTCAGGCTGGAGCTTGGCAGACAGATAAAGTGGACCCTCGAAGAGTTGTAAAACCCGATTATTCTCACTCAAAGCCTTGTGAGGTTGGTCTCGCGGATATAAAGGTGGCCATCAAAAAGGGCAAAGGAAGCAAGCCGCGCACGATTCATGTGGAAGGCACGGTTGAGCTAAAGTCCAACTTGATGAGTAGTAGAACTATTGATCCCGAAGGAAAAAATCCTATTGATTTTGAAGAACCTTCACGCAATTTCACAGCGCGGATCTCGTTTGATTTACACCCCAAGAGTTTTGAAGGTAATACCTTCACACTCAGTAAATTCTCCGTACATACAACTCTAGCTAAGTAGTTGTTAAAAAAAGATTGGCTTATTCTTAAAAAATCTCCTAACATGAATAGTATTCAGAAAGTTCCACTATTTTCCTAGGGCTTCGCCATATCTCTAAGGTCGGCGGTAGGCCAAGATACTGATAGTGGAAGACGAGTTGAATTTGCCCCCTTCGTGCGTATTTTAAAGCTCGCGTTGAATATTGTTCACATCTAAGGAGATTTTTCATGGCCCAAGAAACATTTGAATGGAAGTGTCACCCAAAAGCTGAAGCCTTTATAGCCAAAGCTATCAAAGAATGCTGTCACGGTAACCCACTCATCAACCAATTGAGTAGTGAACTTCTCAAAAAGGCGAGTACACGGATTTTTGACTGGGTAGATCATGTAATCATTGGCCATACGGAAGGTCTTGAAAAAGAGCTAGAAAGTTGTGGATTCGAAGCACAAAACGCCACACAGTCTTACCGTGTATTTCACCATCCCGGTGCTCAGCTGCCACGTATTCTTGTGATTGACAACGGAGAGG
>JAJFMC010000129.1 GCA_021772365.1 Chlamydiota bacterium | reverse complement strand
ACGACTGTGCGGTATTGCCCTGTGGAGCCCTAAACTAGCATACCTCTCTGCCATCCTGTGGTGGCCGGGATTCGTTATTGGCGAGTTTTCCTACCCATGGGGAACAAACTACGGGTGGGAATATGCTGAGCTCCCCGACTTCGTTTGGATTATTCCCGTAAAAACTATGGTTACCCTCGCATGGGTATTCGTCGTGGTCAACGTATTTATGACCATCGCCAACCGCAGATACAAACAAATGTACGTTTCTCTCTGGTACACAATGGGTACGCTTATCTGGACAACATTTACCTTTGTCGCAGGAAGCTGGGGAATGTACTGGGTACCCGGGGGGATTTCACGAGTAAACCTCAGCTTTTTCTACGTCCACAACCTAGTGGGGCTCGTTTTTACTCCGATGGGATTAGCCTCGGCCTACTACGCGTTACCCAAACTAGCTAACACTCCCATCTACAGCCACAGACTCTCCATGATCGGTTTTTGGACCATTGCCTTCGTCTATGCATGGGTCGGCGCTCACCATATCATCCACGGACCCATGACCCAATGGCTACAAACAACTTCGATCGTTTTCTCACTATGGTTATTTGTTCCTGTTTTTTCTGTAGTAACCAACCTATTTCTCACTCTTCGAGGTGAGTGGAAAAAATACACACAAAGCGCACCAATTCGGTTCATTATGGTTGGTACGGTATTCTACTTACTTACCTGTATACAGGGCCCTGTACAAGCCCTCCGCAATGTCAACGAAATAACATCTAAAACCGACTGGATAATCGGCCACGCACACATCGCCCTCTACGGTTCATTTACTTTTTTCGCTATCGCAGGGGTCTATCAAGCTTTACCACAGCTTGCAGGAAGGCCTATTTGGTCTAAAAAACTTGCCGACTGGCACTTTTCACTCAACCTACTGGGAAGTCTACCATTCATATTATCCTTATGGATTGGCGGATTTTTCCAAGGGATGCTCTGGGCTACATGGGCTGATGGCACAAGCTACGCACAATTTCATAACAACCTCACGTTAATGCCTTTTCTAGAGACTGTCGGTGAAATGCGCCCCTGGTGGACGATAAGGGCAATTGGAGGAACTATTATTTTATTTGCAAACATTCTCTTCGTGATCAATGTCTTTAACACTATCGTCCTCAAAGACTCACCTAAGGGAGCTAAAGTGGTCTCATGAGCCAAAGAAATGCTTTTTACAAAATCGAATGGTCTGCTCTTATCACCGTTATCGGTATCATTATCTTATTTTCTACAGCAATCATCTTTACACTCATAGCGCCTGCTTACCTCGACCCTAGTTGGGTAAACCCTAGCAGCGCTTACCAAAAACAAATGTATGAAATTTCCGATCCCAACCTATACATTAGCAGTAATACAAAAGAAGGCGGCTCAGAATTACAGTTCGTTTATCACCTCAAAAAAGGGTTCACCCTTCTTGCCTTCCAAGAGACTAAAACGGTAAAAATTATAGCCCCACCAAACCTAGAACGGTTTGTCACTGCATTCGAAGAAAAAAAACTTAAACTTACCTCTGAACTACTTCTACTGAGAGAGCCGCAATCTAACGATCAATTCAACGCAAAAGACGAATCAGAAAAACTAATCAAAAAAATGCAGAAGCAATGGGAAAAAGAAGCAGAGGGTACTGCAGAACTCAAAAAACCCAGGCCGTACTTCGTCGTCTACGAACTCTACCAGTCCAAGGGAGAGGATGGCTTTTCCCTGGCCTCATCAGAGGGGATTTTGGAAAATTGGGTCGATGAAGATTTCGTTATTCTCGACGAAGAGCCTCGCCAAGAGTACCACAAAGATCCCGGTGTCATCTACGTCTTAAATCCACTAGAATATCGCGTTAAGCGTTATAAGTTCGGGCCGGAAGAAGGATGGCAATTCTCCTCTGACGGCACACCGATCGCCAACCTCAAAGAACTTAAAAGTCACGAACTGGGTTTCCGATCGAGACACGAACTTATCTATGAGGGAGAAACCATATACGCCCACGAAGGGTGCTGGTACTGCCACTCCGACCAAACACGAACTCTGGTCCAAGATGTCGTCCTCAACGGGAATGAAGACTACCCCGCACCGCCTTCATCGGCAAACGAATACATATATCAAGAAATCACCTTTCCCGCAACACGACGAATTGGACCAGATCTCTCACGTGTAGGAGTTAAGCGACCCAGCAGAGACTGGCACAAAAGCCACTTTTGGTCCCCAAAAACGGAAAGTAAAGGCTCTATCATGCCGGCATTCCAACACTTTTTTGATGATGACCCCCGTGGAATAGCAAGAGGAAAAATTGGAATACCAAATTTTCGATTCGAGGCGATGTACCAATACCTTATGACCAAAGGCACGCGTATCACTCCTCCAACAGAAGCTTGGTGGTTAGGAAAAGACCCAGTCCAAACCAAAGAAATTATCGAAGGAAAGAAGAAGCTGCCATGATCATCGCCAAAACGCTTGATGGAGTCGGGATTTATGGAAGTCTCCTGCATTTTACTATCGCCGGGGCCTTTTTCGGCAGTGCTGTACTAATCTTCATCTATCTTTGGCGAAAAGGTCGCTTGGATATGGATGAAGGTCCAGCTGAACGTATGTTACACGACGACCCAGAAGAGGAAGAAAATGGAAAGTGACCAATCACCTCAAGAAGAAGAACATTTAGATCTATACGCCGACGGATCGATCGTCTCGGCTGATGCAAAAATTCCTCAATGGCTGAAATGGGTGTACATCATCATGCCCATCTGGGGACTTCTCTGGTTCTATCTCTATTGGAATGGCAGCGAAGGGTGGCTCGACAGAGGTTATTGGGGTCAACTTCAAAAAGCCGCCAACACAACAACACCCTACGTTAACGTCGATGAACTTCCACCGACCGAACAATAACGAACAAAACTAATCCTTATTCCGAAAACCCCTGTAAGCTTTCGTAAGTAGAAAGAAACGTATTAATTACCCCGGAACGAATGGATTCATCCTCAAATGTTTTTACACCTGCGATTGTGCATCCACCAGGAGAGGTCACTTCCCATTTCAACTCTCCTGGATGCTTCCCCGTTTCACGAAGCGTTGTGATGGCCCCTAAAACCATCTGTGTGGCCATATCTTTACCTTGGCCGGCTGACAACCCTAATGTCACCGCAGCGTCCACCATGGACTCTACAATGAGAAATACAAAAGCCGGTCCAGACCCTGCTAATGCCGTCGCAGCATTCATTTTATTTTCCGGAATCCAATAAATCTCTCCTAAAGGCCAAAAGATCTCTTCAAACTCTTTCTTTTCTTCATCAGAAAACTCTCCGGTGTCGGCAAAAGTGATGACTCCTTCACCATAAAAGCAGGGAACATTGGGCATCATCCTTAATACGATGGCGTCTCCAAAATGAAGCTTTAACATTTCATAAGTCACTCCACCAAGAATACTCACCAACACTTGATCATCACGAATTTTCCCAAAAAGTTCTTTAGCAACAACCGGCAGGTCTTGGGGTTTGACTGCAAGTAAAATAATATCAACATCTTGAACAGCATCAGCAATATCTTTAGAAGCCTTAGCTCCTAATTCCTCAGCAAGTTCTGAGGCACGAGTCATATTCCTATCGTACAAAGACACTTGGTGGTGATGCGATAACGCAGAAGCTAACCCACCGCCCATCACTCCGGAACCAATTACTGCAATGCGACAAACTTCTTTACTTTCAGCCATCGTTTTCCCCTTTTCGTTACGTCATTGATAGTTCCACAAGCGAACCATCTTGTTTATAGCTATGACCATCAGGAATTACCCCATGAGCATTCGCACAAGGGTAAATACTG
Source organism: Chlamydiota bacterium (assembly GCA_021772365.1). Lineage (GTDB taxonomy): Bacteria > Chlamydiota > Chlamydiia > Chlamydiales > Criblamydiaceae > JAJFMC01. Next base: position 1,484 of record JAJFMC010000129.1, on the reverse strand, counting down.
GCACCTTTCCCCAAAAGGGTTCCGGGACTGGTCACTGAATTGCACCCAGACTGCGAGAGATCGCCGAAGACGGCCCCAAACTTCCTTAGCCCAGTGTTGACCTTCCTACCGTCAAGAAACACGCTTACAGGCCGATTATCGAAGCGTAGGTTTGCGCACTTCGTGCCGGCTCCTAAATTTGTATTGTTTCCAAGTACAGAGTCACCAACGTATGCAAAGTGCGCAGCTTGTGCATTGTCAAGAAACAAAACATTTTTCACTTCAGTGGCATGGCCAATAACACACTTGTTACCGCATATCACATTTCCGCGAACGTATGCACCCTGCCGCACCTGACAATTCTCGCCAATGATGCAAGGACCTTTGATGTAAACACCTGGTTCGAGGACTGTACCTTTTCCAATTGTGATGAGTTCTTTGTTTACAAGTACAACATTTTCCGGAATATCTACCTCGATATCACCTAAGTTGTTGGACTGTAAATAGTCGTTGATTTTAGGAAGAACTTCCCAGACATACTGACAATTGTTGAAGATATCTGCATATGCAAATTCAGAAAGATCAAAATAACTGTTTGGAGAAAATGAACTCACACGTGATTCCTTTTGCAATGATGCATTTAGTGATAGTTTCTAGTGTCTGTGGGATTTTTTCAACACCTTTCTTAAGATAAATATATTCTATTTATAGAATGTTTCGTTTTCTTCAGGGGGTGTGGAAATGTTAATAGCCAGTGTTGTTTCTATAGATAAAAACTTCTGTTGAAAACCTGTATACGGATGGTTAACAAGTGAAGGGTTGTGAACAGAATTGAGTAATGAACAGAGTTGTGATCAGAAGTTATCAACCAAAAAACGAGGGTTATTGACAAAAAAACCGCATTTTTAAGAATTAACGGCTTTTTTTACCTTACTAAATTTTCCACAGTCTCTTTAGAATATAAATACTATACTTATATAAATTCTCTTCTTCTTCAGGGAGTGTGGGAATGTGTGTAATAAGGGGGTTTCCCCAGACAAATCCTTTGTTCAAAACCTGTTGACCAACCGAGTGTAACTCTCGACTTATCGACGAGAATTATTTATATTCACACTTATCACCAACGTTATCCACGAAATATAAAGGGTTATGAACGTGAGGTAATGAGAATCAGAACAAGATAGAATTTCTTTTACTTTACCGAAACAGAGGCTGGCAAACAATGAGTAGCTACCAAACTCTACTAAAACCGTTATTGACAGGATGAGCATGATCGCAAGCAGTGGGATAAACTGGATAATTAATATACCCAAACAGGTTGAAGGATTGGGAATCGTGTCCGTGCCCGATTATTTTTTAGATTAAGCTAGTTTAATTAGCATTGAAATTATGCGAATTAATAGCTCTCGACCGCTAATGTATCGTTTTTCTTCAATTATATTTAGATATCGACAAACATCAAGAATACTTGCGCATTCTGTGGTAACTTAACCTTAACCTTAAGC
>JAJFMC010000128.1 GCA_021772365.1 Chlamydiota bacterium | reverse complement strand
ACCAAAGAGCAAGGGCTAACACAAGAGCTGAGACAAAAAGTGTTGCTATAACAGGAGTTTTTGTCCATGGGTTTACGTAAGAAAGCGCTTTGGGACCAATCCCTTGCTCTCCCATTCCATAGATGACACGAGATGCCATGATCACTTGAATAAGTGCTCCATTAGTAATAGCGACCATTCCGATAATTCCAATAAAGGTAACAGAAGATGCTCCACCTGAAGATACGAGGTCAGCAAGAGGAGCTTCGCTTACTATGAGCTTGTCCATCGGTATAGATAAGACGGCGACCAGGGACACGATGAAATAGAGAAGCCCAGAGACTAATAGTGCAAGAATGATTCCTTTCGGTAGCGTATGTTTGGGATTTTTCACTTCTTCGGCCATATTCACCATGTCTTCGAATCCGATGAAAGCATAAAATGCTAGAAATGACCCAAGAAAGATATGAGATAAGTCAAATGTAGAAAAACTCGGAATGAGTTCGTTCCAACGCTCTGGTATGGTGCCAAGGCTTCCACCTGCTATACTAATGACGTAGAGGAGTCCTCCAATCTCTAGTACCGTAATAAACGAGGCAACCCCAACGGAGATGTTTACGCCAATAGCTGCGATAAAACACATAGTACAGACGACCCCGGTGATAATCGTCCAATCAGGTACCTCGAAAAAAATTTTGAAATATCCAACAAATCCAATCGCAATCGTTGCAGCAGAAATCACACCGGTGGCGATGACTAACCAGCCAATTAAACTAGAAAATGTCTTGCTACGTAGTCCTTTTAATACATAGACAGCTTCACCGGCACTTTTGGGGTAACGAGAAGCTAGCTCAGAGTAAGAGAGACCTGTAAATGTGGCTATTAGAGCCGAGAGAATGAAAGCTAAAGGGGTGTGCATCCCCGATATTGAGGCAACCTTTCCTGTAAGGACATAGATACCTGCTCCAATGATCGTTCCAATTCCATACAATGTTATGAATGGTAGTGATATCGACCTTTTAAGGTGTTCGTTACCCGCTGGGTTATTCATGCGATTATAGCCTTATGACTTCATCAAACTCTAATTCCTTATAGATATAAAATAAATAATTTAAATGCTAGGGGGAATTGCAAAAATAGTTGAAGCTGTTTTCTAGAGATTTTTTTTGACTCGCAAGGGGGTAAGTTCGTAGCCAACCATGCGTTGTTTGCAAAAAACGAGGCGGAAAAAGGCCTAGAAAACAGCCCAAATCATTTTGCAATTGCCTTGCTACAGTCGAATCTAGCGCACTCAAAGAAGTTTTAGTTTAGCTTTGACGTGGCCTGGGTATTGGCATTGGTCTCATCAAGAATGATTAGGTCCTTAATAATGTTCAAAGACTCAGTGAGTTGTAGATCGTTCTGCCCAAACTCTTCTTCTTGGTCTTCTTCAAGGTCTTTTTTCTTCTTTTTGAGCTCTTTTAGGAAAGACTGGTAGTTTTTGTTGTTTTCGATGCGGTATCCGGAGTTCTTGGTAAGCTGATCAATATGTTGGGTAAATCGCGATAACTGAGGCTGTAAATTAAACTTATACAACAGCTTTATGCGATCACGTTGAAGAAAAGGGACATCACTCAAATCATCATCATAGTTGGCTTTAATCTCGTCGCCTTCCAAAGGATACTTGGCAAACTGTTCACCAATCTCAACTTCGGAAAGAGGGCCAGAAAGAACGATGTCAGAGTTGACTCCTGAAAGTTGAGGGGTTTTACCCGATACCGTATAGTAACGGCCACGGGTCACCTTATACTCGCCATCAGGATTAACCTCTCCTGATTGATTATTAAGCGTAAAAGTCTGGAATGATCCTTTTCCAAAGGTGGAATCATCACCAACGACAATTGCACGTCCATAATCTTGAAGAGTTTGAGCGACAATTTCCGACGCCGATGCACTTGCACGGTTGACCAATACTACTAGAGGCCCATCCCATATTGTCTTGCCGTCTAAATCGCGAAGGTGCTGGATATGTCCTGTATTATCTTTGATTGAAACAACCACACCTTTTGTGATAAACAGTCCCGTTACTTCTACAGCTTGCGACAACATCCCACCGGAATTGTAGCGTAAGTCTAGGATCACACCTTTGATTTTGTGGTCATCCTTCAGCTGTTCAAGCTCACGCTTGAGGTCTCTAGCAGAAGAACTGTCTGGGTCTTGATAGAAGGTATGTAATTTGAGGTATGCAACGACACCGTCACCATAAGGCTCGTATGACGATTCAAAACGTGCTTCTTTTAAGACCACTTCACCACGGATGATAGTTATATCGAGTTTTCTCTCTTCTTTAGCGTCTTCTTCGCCTTCCTCGCGGATAACTGTCAATATAACAGGAGTGTTTTCCTCGCCTCTTATTAACTCAACAGCTTCTTCGATACCCATTCCGACGACTGGTTCACCGTCGACTGCGATAATGCGATCGCCGGCTTTCAGCTCTTTACCCTGATGCGCAGGGCCACCCTCTACAACCTTGATAATGGAAAAGCCATTAACATCGTCACGAAGCTGAGCACCGATACCGTAAAGGCGTTGCTGAACATTGATCATGAATTGTTTGGCTTCATCCGGTGTAAAATAAGAGGTATGTGCGTCAAGTGCTGAAGCTGTCGCTTTAAGAACTTTCGTGAGCATCAGCTTCTTGCGGTGATCGGGATCGGAGTTGAGGATTTCCTCTTCATTTTTCGCCTGTCTTTTTGCAATCCTTTTTAGGGATTTCTCTTTAAGTTCTTCGTTTAACTTCGAGGCTGTTTCTACTTGTAGAGAGCGAATTTTGACTAGACGGTCGAGGAGCTCCTCTTGTGTGGCGACCCACTCCATATCCTTAAACTC
>JAJFMC010000127.1 GCA_021772365.1 Chlamydiota bacterium | reverse complement strand
TGGATAAGAGGTCTTTTTTAAAATCTTCTTCATGCTGTATGGCTTCTTGAAAGACTTTATCGTCGGTATCGCGATGCGTAGAATCCAAGGTTTCCAAGTAACGGGGCACCTCTACTCCGGAAACAAGACCGGCAAAGATACAGGAGAGAAGTGCATTAGCACCCAATCGATTGGCTCCATGGTATTGGTATTCGCACTCTCCAGCAGCAAAACAGCCGGGTAAATTTGTCATATGCCTGAAGCGGTCGTTGCGGTCTGGATCATCACAGGAAGGATAATCCACCCATGCTCCACCCATTGAGTAGTGGACTGCTGGGAATATCTGCATCGGAACTTTGCGAGGGTTGAATCCGGTGAACTTATTATAGATATCTAAGACGGCTTCAAGTTTGTGAAGTTGTTTTTCAGGCAGGTGCGTAACGTCTAGGTATACTTTTTGGCCACCTTCGACACCTAAGCCCAGTTCACAGACGCGTAAAATTTCGCGTGCTCCTATATCACGTGGAACGAGGTTACCGAATGCAGGGTACATCTCTTCGAGGAAATACCAGGGCTCTCCTGTTTTTCCACATGGTATCATGTTTCCGTTGGGAGCTTTGATTTGTTTCGATTCATCACCGTAAACCCAGACACGTCCACCTTCCCCTCTAACGGATTCAGAGATCAAGCGCAGTTTGTCTGCTCCTGGAATTGCTGTCGGGTGTATTTGAATGAATTCACCATTGGCATACTTCATGCCTTGTCGATATAGTCTTCCGTTCGCTGCACCAGTACAAAATGTAGAATTTGTCGATTTTCTGAAAAGTAACCCTAACCCACCTGTAGCAATAACGACTGCGTCAGCTTTGAGAACATCTAGCTTCAGATTAAAAAGATCCATGTAAACGACACCGCGTGTAAGGCCGCTTTTATCTTGTATCAGTCGCATGAATTCATGATTTTCATATTTCTTCACGCGGCCTTTCGCTTCATGCCTTCTCACTTGTTCATCTAAGGCATAAAGAAGTTGTTGACCCGTCGATGCCCCACAGAAAGCGGTGCGATTGTAAAGTGTTCCACCAAAACGACGGAAATCGAGATTTCCTTCAGGAGTTCTATTAAACGGGCACCCAAATCGTTCGAGCATATGGATAATTCTTGGTGCAGTGAGACATAACTCTATAATTGGTGGTTGGTTTGCTAAAAAATCTCCGCCTTTGATGGTATCATAAGCATGGATAATGGGAGAGTCACTTTCACCCATGGAGTTGATTGCTGCATTGATCCCTCCTTGCGCACAAACAGAGTGAGATCGTTTGACTTTTGTGACGCTGATGATGGAGACATGGCACCCTTTATCTGCGAGTTTCATAGCAGCAGCAAGGCCTGCAAGCCCTCCTCCTACAACAATGACGTGTTTTTCTGATTCTTGTCCCATATCCTTATTCGCTTACTGGTTGAGGTTTACTAAGTAGGACCCCCAGATGGCTATTAAGCCCAGAAATCCTATTACGAACATTAATAATAGTGATAGCATACGCATATATTTTTGTGATCGTGCTGTTAAAGTCAGTCCCCAAGTGATGTTAAACGTCCACAGTCCATTGAATGCGTGGTATGTCGCAGCTAGGACAAAAATGGAGTAGAGGAATAGCATTAAGGGGCTTTTAAATGTATCTCTGACAAGCAATAGCTCTGCTGTTCCGAAATCGGGGGCTATTGCGACGACCTCTCCTTGCTTTAATGGCCAGGCTTCTAAAGCTTCAACCCAGCTTTCTTTCTGGTGTTGTTTTTGAGCAGCGAGGAGTTGTTGCACCTCTTTACCTTCGAGTTCTTCGTCTTGAGAGCCGGTGAAAACTTCTGAAATCGATGAGAAAAATCCTGTTAGTGACTCCGCCGGAGAGCCCGCGCTTAATTGTGGAGAATCGACTTGTTTTCTCTCTTCACTGATTTGTTGTTTTGTTGCCAGAGTGACACCTAACCGCTCAGATAAGGTATAAATACCATCATCTAAACTTACCGGGATCATGTAGTAGGTTTCAGCCCCTTGTTTTGCTGATGTGGGGTAATAGATGAATCGCATTTGCGTTACATGACCAATTACGAGAACTAGCAAAATCCATGAAGTAATCCGTTGCCATGTGTATGCGTGATTACGGGCATACTTCCCTAAAGTGGGTTGTGATTGATCAGTACCATAAGCATTTTGCTTACTCGTCATTAAGTATTTGATGCCCCATACCATATGAATGAGAAAAGGGAGTCCAATTAATGTTATTTCGATGACGGGAAGGTAGGGTAGGTTGTGTATGCCATTGACAGCGTGAATAAATCCTATGCCGTCAGATCCGTAAGTTAGAGACACTTGGGAGTTTGTTAGGAGGTGCTCAATCAGAAAAATTACTAGCAATAGTCCCATCAATGACTGAAGGCGTCTCCAAAAAAATGCTCGTGGCACTGGCGGGGATTCGTGGTATCGGCCCATATTGCAAACTCCGAGTTGTTAAGCTATTTCATTATCACTTAAGAAGGAATTGCATAAATATTTGGGCTGTTTTCTAGGCCTTTTTCCGCCTCGCCTCGGGCTCATTCTTGTAAACAACGCATGGTTGGCTGCGAACTCCGCCCCTTACGAGCCAAAAAAAATCTCTAGAAAACTGCTTTTACTATTTTTGCAACTCCCTCTCAAATTTTAATTTATCAAAGGTAATGTCCATTTGCAAGTGGAAAGAGTAGGGAAATAACTTTGGACTCTTTCCATCTATATACAGAGAGTGGAAATTGTGTTTACAGAATACTGCGCTTTATTTATAAACTGCTTTTTTAACTTTAACAAGGGGAAGAAAAATGACTGTTCAAAATATATAAGATAAAGGGTTTATGATAAATAATTTACTTCTACAGGTCCATACTTCGTCAATAGTAACTGAAGACTTAGTGAGATATGGATTAAAATCAATGGAAATTGCTTCAAAACTTGTTCTTGTTATCGCAAAAGCTGAGGCTTCATACAAAATGGAAAAAATACTACGGGACATAACTTCAAACGTTTGCGTTGCAGATGTTGGAAGTGGAATTGAAGTTAAAAGATTAGATAGATCAACGAACAAAAAAATGTTCAAAATTCAACAGGAATGTTGTACTTGTAGAAGACTGGTTAAGGGTGATTTTACACAGGGCCTTTTGATTAAAATTTATTGATAGCAGCCAATCCAAGTAAATACGCCATAT
>JAJFMC010000126.1 GCA_021772365.1 Chlamydiota bacterium | reverse complement strand
TACAGCACAGCAGCTGCATCAAAAATATGATAATGCTGACATTGGTGGAAGTGAAGAGGCTGCGGCTGGTACGACCGATACCGTCAGAGTTGCTGGCCGTTTAGTGCTTTTTCGCTCCATGGGGAAAAACGCATTCGCTCACATTCAAGATCAGAGCGGCAGAATCCAGATCATGTTCAACAGAGATATTACTGAGCTCGAAGGGTACACCCCTGACCCCAACGATAGTCAGCCGACAAAACCTATCAAAATCATCGAAAAAAAATTAGATTTGGGTGATTTCATCGGTATTGAAGGTCATGTCTTTCACACTAACAAGGGTGAACTAACCATCTACGCCAAAAAAGCTACGTTATTGTGTAAAACTCTCCTACCCCTTGCCGAGAAGCACTCAGGCCTTCACGACAAAGAAATTCGCTACCGCAAGCGCTGGCTGGACCTAATTTCCAACGATGATGTCCGCGAAACGTTTGTGCAAAGAAGCAAAATATTACGTCTTATAAGAGAGTACTGCGAAGAGCAACACTTTCTCGAAGTGGAAACACCAATCCTCCAAGGAATCTATGGTGGTGCAGAAGCTCGGCCGTTTATAACAAAACTCAATGCCCTCGACCAAGAAATGTTCATGCGTATCGCTCTCGAGATCCCTCTAAAAAAACTCATCATCGGAGGGATGGACCGCGTTTATGAGATAGGTAAAGTTTTCCGAAACGAAGGGATCGACCGCAGTCACAATCCAGAATTTACGTTACTAGAAGCCTATGCCGCCTATTGGGACTACCACGACATGATGGGTTTTGTAGAAAAGCTATATGAGAAAATTGCTTTACATTTGTTTGGCAGCACGAAGTTCATGGTCAGGAAGCACGATACAGAAGAAGATGTCGAAATCGATGTCAAAGCTCCGTGGGAGCGAATCACGATGAAAGACAGTATCAAACGCTATGCCCATGTCGAAGTGGACGAACTTTCCGATGATGAAATGCGTAAGATGCTCAAAGACAGTGAGCATATCGACCTGAAGAAGCTTCCATTGCTACCTAGAGGGCTCTTGATTGCAGCGATGTTCGAGGTGTTTGTTGAGCCACAGCTCATCCAACCTCACCATATAATAGATCACCCTGTAGAAACAACAGTACTCTGTAAACCACACCGCCACCCTGTTCACAAAGATCACGGACTGATCGAAAGGTTCGAGAGCTTTATTTTAGGTGGAGAGATCTGTAACGCCTACAGTGAGCTTAACGACCCTATCTTACAGAGAGAATTACTTGAAGGGCAGCAGAACCGTCGTGATGCCGGTGATGAAGAAGCATCTCCAATCGATGAAGAGTTTCTTGAAGCTATCTGTCAGGGCATGCCCCCAACTTCAGGTGTAGGGATTGGGATTGACAGGTTGGTGATGTTATTTACCAATTCTCACTCTATTCGTGATGTGTTGTATTTCCCCTGGATGAAACAGCACAACTAAACTCCGAAAGCCCCCAGCGCAGAGGTGTAGATTACCGAATAGGTCGCGGCGCGAAGCGCTTTGGAGTAAAGCAAGGCATTGCTTTTTTGCTATTCGATGGAATGATTGAGACGATATAAATTGATTCTCACGTAAAAAAGCTCTGTGCCGTTCCACGAAATGATGAAAAATCTCCAAAAAAAATGGAGTGGAACCTTGAAACAAAACTGCTTTTTACCTTTTGCTGAGAGAGCTCAATTCGGTAAATAGTTCTTCAATAAAGATAAAAGCTGTTTTGTCACTCCAAGGTTCCACTTGAATCTCTTTATCGAAACACATCTGAAAACCGTGGAACGGCGCAGATTTTTTTTACGGAAAATCGGCATATCACACATGATCAGAAAACTTTCCCCAGGGGTGCGCACCCTGGGAAATATACTACTTATTGACGTGTTAACTATTTCTTTTTTAGCATTAAATTGTTAAAAATATGTCGAGTTAACAGGTTACTTAGTTCATTTGAATTCGCGTGAGTTACTACAGAAAAGCCACTGGTCAATAACCATTTAACTTTTTTGAGATCATTTTTCTGAGCGTCACTTTTGGGTTCCTTTTGTTCTCTAACCTGATTTAGACATTTACTAGAAATGTTTTGGTCCAGAAGGATTTTCTCAAAGCATAGTTGTTTCAGACTATTGCTTCCCTTATTCTTTACACCTAGGGTGACTACTGAGCCTGTTTTATTATTAAAATGACTGTTAACATTATCTTTCTTTGTTATGCATTCGCCAATTCTAGCACCGGTTTCTTCTCGAAGCTTCAAGTCAACATATTTTACAAATTTCCTTACATCAAGCCATCCTTTGAGCCCACTACTATAACAGCCGCCACGACTCATGTATTCAAAAGGTCCAGCTTCCACTTTAAATGAGTTACCTGCATTTTTATCAATTTTTGAAACGATCTTTTCGAAAATGCCATTGATAATATTCAACAACCCACTCTTAGAAATTTTCCAAGAATCTCGACCATAAACACCTACAAGAAAAGCACTATCGTATACATCAGTAGGAAAATCCTTATTGAACAGTCTTAGGTAACGAGGTTTTAGATTGTCAGCCTCACTCTCTGTAATTTGTTCAATAAAAACCCCATTGATATTTGGTACAGTGCTATTGAAATCATCATCAGACTCGGTATCGGTGTCGGTATCAAAATCACTTTCGCTGAACGGTAGCGAAAAGTCACTTGATCCACGACTTGAGACATTTGATGAATTATTTTTCGACATCAGGGTTGAATTTGCTGCCGATACTGTCCGTCTCAGGGTATTATCTTTAGAGGAACCAAAATTTTCACAACTTCCTCTTTTTGCTTCTCTATCATTACTATTCTGGTTCAAGAGAGTAAAAACTAAATTCTTTTGACTACTATTTGGTGAATTAATATTCATTATTTCTCCTTGTTGAACGAGAAGACTTTCAGTAAATTTGAAGGCCTTCCGTGTAAATAATTATTTGCATAATACCGAGGTTATCAATTCCTGCATGACTAGAAACCAACTCAATATTTTTTTTTATATTGCGCAACTACCTCAGCAAATAAACTTACTTCCTGTTTGGGTCTTGCCGCTGTTTTATTTGCATCTACTGTCATACCCATCTCTTTTTCAAAGTTACATGATCAATAAAAGCTAATATCTTATATTAAAACAAAAAAAAACTCAATATTAACAAAAAAAACAATGAATTATTATAAATCACGTAATAAAAAAAAAACTTACAAACCAGGGCAATTTTAACAATAAAGACTTAACAAAAGACATCTACTTTTAAGATTTATATTTTTTTTGAATCAACGACAAAAGGAAATACCAGAGAATATGTTATTGATTCGAAGAATAGCGTTTAACATGCTGTCTTAAGAGAAGAGTGCTAAAATTGGGATTGAACTTAAACGACAGAAAGCAAATAGGAAAATTAAGTACTTATTGAAGGTATTGAATGTAAATCTTTATTGATAAAATCGCCCTACTTACAAGGCACAAACCTCATTACCGACCCCATCGTTTAGGATACGATATTATTCTCGATTTTTTCTGCCCAGCTTTCAATCGGTAAAAGATATGATCCGTTGGGGTTCGCCAACGTTGGATTTCTTTTCTCTTTGATCAAATCACCGATCAACAGCAGAAAATGAGTTCGGGAATTCCCATCGACATAGGGGTGGTTGACCTATAGAATTTGATGTTTTCTAGCGATTTGCAACAACCTCTGTTCCGGTTTGTGGCACCTACGAAGCTCTTGTTGAGTCATTGCAAATATTGAGGTTAACTGTGTCTCAGTGGGTGCAGTCTTATAGCTGAAGTGTAAATGCACATAACGAGGCATGTTATTGGGGTTACTGCGAAACATCTTCAAAACCTTGTTCAAACGAGGATGACTTGTAACCCCGATTGTTTCTGCTGTAAAAGAACGACACACACGGTCTGGTGCTTCAACAATTCTCTGAGCAGGAACCGTAACTCGCAATTTCTTTTCGAACTCACCACGAAAAAGGTGTTTTGAATGAGATTTAGTGTGACTGAGAACGATCTGGTGTAATTTTTTGTACATCATGAATTCATTCTCGGGACTCAGATCTTGTGTCGAGCAATACAAAACCCACAACAGTCCAGCTTTCATACTTAGCATGTACCCCTGTTCTACATCGCCTCCGTGATATCCTTTATCGTATACCATGGGGCCATGATGAACATCATTTGGATTGACCAAAAGTTTCCAGTAATCTCTTCCTTGGCAATAAGCTCTTTCAATGGCTTCCTTTTTTGCGGAGTCGTCTTTTATCACAAAATGAATAAAGGATTTCCAGAGAGTTATATCTTTAATCTCTTTTCTAAGAATTTTCATTAAAGAAGAGTGGTTGATCAGCCAGTGGAGCTCCTTCGTTGAAAGGCACTGAATCAAGAACTCCCACAATGGAGGATACTCAAACATACTGATCACTGCATTTTTAACACGAGAAGGATCTTTGTGAAAATCGTTGATGATTCGCCTTTGAGTTCTTTGAGGTGGCTGATGAAAAAGATCGGGTGCTTTTTCAACAGCACGTACACTCTCTTCATAGGTAAGAGTGGAAAGAACAATTCTACTATTTTCAGGAAAGGGGGGTAATATCTCGGGAAGTCCCCTCATCAAGTGTTTTACCTGCATAGGTGAAAACTGTGCGTCATTAATCACATCAATCACACATGCAGGCCTAACATTATAGGCGGCACACAGTTGTTTTACCCATAATTCACCCTCTTCGTCTGTCTGAGGTTGATAAGCCAACTCTTCTTCGACCCAATCCGTAGAAATCGATCGATAGAAAAATATAAGTCCTTGCTGACGCTTCATTTGCCATGTAATTACGTTTAAAATACTCTCGTTGGTAGAGTCATCTCGTTTCCCCTCACAGTACTCCTTAATGACCAACTCTAGCTCTTCCTGCGTGCCTATACCGGCGAGATTCATTTCTTTCTTGGAGATAAGGCCAAATTCCCCCAGTTTACGGAGATATAGAGGTCCTCCTGGGTCTAGAAGTTCGCGAGGATCTGCGGACCATCCGTCGCTTGGCTGGAGCTAAGAAATCGTTTTCTCTACGTTAAGGGGGGTCATCTCGTTTTGATTTGTAAAAAAACGATCCCAAACTTTGCTTGCCAGTTCATCCATCGTTCCCCAGTCCAGTAATACCCGGTATAACGTCTTACAATCGTCTACTCCGAATTCCCTTATACGATCCTTGTATAGTGTGATATCATGAATTCGACACCCTCTCATAAACCCTTTTTTACCTACTATGACATTGATTACATTCGCCTGCTCATATTGGTCCCAATCTCGTTTAATAAGGTGGAGAAGCTCCCCTACTGTGACAGATTGTGGATTGCATCTTTGCCTCTCATCAAGATCATCTGTCGAATCGGTAATTGCAGGGGAACAGGATTTAGCTTCCATTTGGTTGAGCACAAGACTTGCCAACAGACGCCCCTCGTATGGGGTAGTTGGTGCAGCACAAGTGTGATCTGAATCCAGCACAAGTTCCGCCACTTTTTGGATGACAGCAAAGATGTTCTTACAATCTTTTAGCTCAATTCTTCTGCTATATCGCGAGGATTTTTGTTTATTACGTAGATCGATTATTGCGCGATGTATCAACACATTGATCTCTTCATACAAAATGACTCGGCTACTGTTACACCTTTTCTTCGCACGCGGTTGGTTCTCTCTAACCAAAACAACCGGTTTTTCGTTAAGATATTTAACCTTTTTCCCCCAATATATTGAGATGCTAAAAGGTTGAGAGCTGCTTCTTTCAGAGATCGTCAAAAGTTACTCCAAGCACACTTAAATTACAGTGGTATATTTTCTATTTAAATTAGCAAATAAACATCATATACCAACCTTAATTCAGCAGCAAACAGTTATTCTTAAATTTGTTTGAGTTCTCTTCGGTATATACTGCTCGCACTTGAATGTGAGCAGTATATTATTGAGACTCGAGGATATTCAACACCAACTGCTCGCCATGTTTGGTGAGGTAGACATTGTCTGGACCATCTTTTTTGAGGAAATTACACTGTAGGAGATCCCGACTGATGGTGCTGATCGCCTTTTTTTGGAGACCTATGGATTCACCAATTTCAAACCGACTAAAAGAAGTGGTGACATCCCCAGCCTGAATAGCTCGCTCATAGAGAGCGAGTAAAAACCGCTGATCTTTTGTTTGCGCACGTTGTGTCATAATTCTACACTCCCGCCTTTTTTACTACAGCACCGCTAGGAGTATCTTCAATCACAAAGCCTTGGTCATGAATAAAATCTCTAAGTTGGTCCGCCGCTGCCCAATCTTTATTTTTTCTAGCTTCGATACGTCGTTCGAGAGCTTGTTGAACTTCGTTAGGGACATGTTCACTAACTTTTTCGAAAGAGATTACGTCGATGATAGAGTCAAATTTTTTCATGACATCAATCACACGTTGCGCATCGTTGATTCCGACCTTTCCGTCGTCGCATAGAATATTTACCTCACGAATCATATCATATATCGCGGCGAGTGCCGGGGAAATATTCAAATCATCGGCGAGGGATACAGCGAAACTCTTTATTGCTTGAGAGAGAATGCTGCCGACTTCACCAGTATCACTACCTGTGTTGATGTTGAGCATTCTCAGCACGAAATCATCAAGTCGCTGAAGGGAGTGCTTTGCAGCTTCCAACCCTTCGAGAGTGAAGTTAAGCTGTGTTTTGTAATGAGTCTGTAGCAAGAGATAACGGACCTGTTTACCGGTATACCCTTTTTCAAGGAGGCTACGGAGAGTGTAAAAATTCCCTAGGCTTTTGGACATTTTTTTTCCGTCAACGATCAAGTGTTCGGAGTGCAGCCACATATTCGAAAACTTTTTACCGCTACACGCTTCTGATTGAGCAATTTCATTTTCGTGGTGAGGGAACATATTATCGACTCCGCCACAGTGAATATCGATAGTTTCACCGAGCATTTTCATTGCCATGGCTGAACATTCTAGGTGCCATCCCGGGCGACCTTTTCCGTAGGGGCTATCCCAGTAGATTTTACCGTCCCGATCTTCATCATATGCTTTCCATAGGACGAAGTCTGCGACGTTATCCTTATCGTATTCATCGGAGGCAACACGCTCGGAAGCGCCGGTTTTGAGTTCATCGAGTTTGAGGTGTGACAGGCAGCCATAGTTAGGAAATTTTTGGATGGAAAAATAGATACTTTTGTCGGCACCTTGGTAGGCAAACCCTTTATTCATGAGGTCTTGGATCATATCGACCATTTCTTGAACGTATTCTGTTGCTGCTGGATATTTTTCAGCCCTTTCGATGTGTAGTGAGTCGAGGTCTTCAAAAAATGCATCTTTGTAGGGTTTGACATATTCTTCTAGGGAGACATCTTTGTTGATGGCACCCTTGATGGTTTTGTCATCGACATCGGTGATATTCATCACTTGAGTGATCTCAAACCCCAGAAATTTAATGGTACGGCGGAGAAGATCCTCGAATACATAGGTACGGAAGTTGCCGATATGTGCATAATCGTAAACGGTAGGACCACATGTGTACATTCTGACATGATTGCCTTGGATCGGCTGTAAAGTTTCTTTTTTACGTGTTGCAGTGTTTAAAAGTTTTAATGACACCTGTGTTTGGTCATATTGGTCTTCCATCAACTATCGTCCTTATTCAGTGAATACGAAAGAACTATTTTAATCATCTAGTCGATTAAGTGCAAGAGTACAACCGACTTCGGGCTAATTTAGGTCTAGCTTGCAAATTTGCAGTGGATTGTGGTTCAATTGATGTATGAACCGTTTACTTTGCCATCATGAATACGGCCCTCCAGAAGAAGTAATACGCCTAGAGGAAAACAGTATTCCCGAAGTTTGTGGTGATGAAATACTCATCAGGACAACTTTAGCGCCTATCAATCCTGCTGATATTAACATGATCGAAGGCCGGTATGGGGACCAACCCCCTCTACCCGCGACTTTGGGTAATGAGGGTGTTGGGATCATCGAAAAGGTAGGTCGAGACGTCACTGACGTATCTGTTGGTGACCAAGTGATCACTCCCACAAAAAGAGCCACATGGTGTGACTTTCGCGTTTGTAGAGAAGAGGAGGCGGTGAGGGTCCCCCACGTTATCCCTCCTGAAGTTGCCTGTATGCTCACTATCAATCCCCTTACAGCTTTAGTGATGTTGGAGAATTTTTGCGAACTTCAACCTGGTGAATATGTCATCCAGAATGCCGCTAATTCGGGTGTTGGCCGAGCTGTCATCGATATAACTAAGCGTATCGGT
>JAJFMC010000125.1 GCA_021772365.1 Chlamydiota bacterium | reverse complement strand
GGCATCGGAATCAGAGACCCAAATTACCGCCCAGGAAACAGGGTATTAAAAAGGTTTTTTAGAACTTCTAATGCTTGGTGCCTTGCCGGCAATCCCGTTTCATTAGACAGAATCGACATGATTTGATAAAATCCGCAGTGATCGTTGTTATGACAAAAGGTTATTCTCATGAATATCACTCAATGGGTAGTCTCTCTACTCATCTTGTTTGGGGTTGGTGTAAATGGATGGGCTGTTGATCCATCAGAACCTCTTTCCTTTGAGGAAATTTCTAAGTTAAAATCTCGTAGGCCCAATTGGATTCTACAGGTGGAGGAAAAGCATCCTTACGATGCTCCAAAAATTGTTTATTTTTACGAACCCAGCACTGATGATCCAGAAACAAAAGGCAATCCAGTTAAAATGCTGGAGTACGATGAACAAGGCGTCCTCCTGAATGAAACCGATTTGATCGTAGTTGAGGAGTCGGACGCTATCTATCGGCAGACCGGTCGACGTGTTCATCCACACGGACCGAGTATCGACTTTGCACCTCTTGGATCAATAGAGCGCATTTCTATCTACAAAAAAGGTCAGCTTCATGGAGCAGTCAAAGAATACTACCCCAACGGGATCTTGAAACAGTTAGTCACTTACAAAAATGGCATCCGGAACGGCACCACAGAAACCCGTTACGATAACGCTCATATCAAAGAGCGTGGCAATTACCATAATGGCTTGCTCGATGGTGAATATGAGGTTTTTACTCGTACAGATAAGCGTATTGGCAAAAAGATATATAGAAAAGGAGTGCTCTGTGATACGTGCATGGAGTGGTATGAAGATGGGAGACTTAAAAGTGCCAAACACTACATCAATGGTCTGTTGAACGATAACGGTGAATCATCAGGCCTTATCACTTACTACCCCAATGGAAAAATTGACGAAGAGCAACACATCCTAAATGGTCAGCCTCACGGATCCCATGAACGCAACTATCCAAACGGGAAACAACAATACTCAGCAAGTTACTTGTACGGAAAGAAACATGGCCTCGAACAGTACTTCTTTGAAGACGGTTCTCTCAGGGGGGAAGGTCGCTATATCAAAGGCTCTCCAATATCTAGGCATTATCGAAAACATCGGAACGGTAAAGATGCCTACATGGCGATTTACGATAATCAAGGAAAACTGACAGGGCCCATCATCGAATACGATACGGGCGGTAATAAACGCGCCCAGTACTACTTAGTCGATGGTGAGCAAGATGGCGAATACTTAGAGTGGTATCCCGGAGAAAAACTCAAACGGGAGTTTCACTACGACCACGGAGAATTCGATGGAGAACAAATAGAATACCATCCTTCTGGTGGAGTAAAAGTAAAAATTACCTACAATAAAGGTAAAAAAAACGGAGCCTTTAACAAATGGTACCAGGATGGTCAAAAAAAACTGGAAGCTCACTATGCAAACGGCAGACGGGAAAATACTGAAAAAGAATGGTACACTGATGGTACACCGAAGCACTCACTGACTTATAACAACGGCCTTCCACATAGCTGGCACAGAAAATGGGACGATGATGGTTCTCTCCTCTATGAAGCTAAATTCGATCAAGGAAAGCACATTGGATTTGTAAGAGAGTGGTATGAAAATGATATCCCCAAAATGATAGCTCCCTATTCAAATGGAGTACTACACGGAAAAGTCGATCACTTTCACTCAAACGGTAGAATAGCTTCAGCGGCTTACTACAGCAACGGTGAGCTCGATGGCGAATATCGAACCTGGTTCGAGGAAGGTGGAGTGAAAGAGGTTGCTAAATTCAAAAACGGGAAGCCAGTTGGTGTCCATAGGGAATTTCATCATCCTGTCGAGGGAGGAAAAAAAGTAGTCCTTACCAATGTCATACGCTTTCACGATGGAGAGCTCCATGGTAAGCAAGAGAGTTATTATCTAACCGGAGAGCTGAAAGCTGTCCTCCACTACTCTCAGGGTGTCCTCGAAGGTGCAGAAATCACCTATTATGATAATGGACACGTTGCCTCCGAAAAACACTTTCGACACAATAAGTTACACGGTATCTCCAAACATTGGTCCCCGGAAGGTGTTCTCGTTTTTGAAGCCGAATATCGCGATGGATTTCGCCACGGAATATTCAATAAGTATCATGATGATGGCACACCCATTGTAAAGCAACAATACAGCCATGACGAGCTCATTAATAAATGGAAAAGTGATTGACAAAGTGAAAGATAAGATGAGATGTTGGAAGTGTAATACAGAACAAAAATCTTTGCCTGACGGTAAATTACCCTTCCGTGCAATATGCGAGCAGTGCAATTTTTATCTCCACAGCTGTCGAAATTGTAAATACTACAAACCTGGGCAACCCAACGATTGTATGGTTCCAGGCACGGAATTTGTAAGAGATAGGGAAAGCTTTAATTATTGTGAAGAATTCTCCAACAAAGAAGGTTGCATGAATGAGTCGATTACTACGTCGGATGCAGCAAAAAAACTTTTCGGAGAGGATGCTTTCCCAGAAAAAAGCAGTGACCCTAAAAATAAATTTAACTCTCTCTTTGATGATTAAGTGAACGAGGTAGACATGAAACGATACTTTTTGGTTCTAACGTATACGATACTAGGTATTAGTCTATGGGCAGAACCGCTAAAAGCCGTAACTATCTATGGCGAAGGGGTTGTGACTTTTGATATCAGAGACCTTTCCAATTTTTCCAAAGTTGTTGTTAATGACTCCGTCCACGTCTATTTCGGAGAGATCGACCAAGAGATCGTCAAAGTCCAAGCTGAGCAGAACCTTCTTTCCTATATTTATACAAGTATTGAAGGTGACACCCTCCATATCGACCTCAACAAAAACATCAAACCTTCAAAACAGATCAATATTTATCTCGGAGTAAAGGAACTTTCAGAAATTACCACATCGGGTACAGTTCTTCTTTCAAACGAAGCTATCTTCAATGTCGACTCTCTAAAAATCAACGCTAGCGGTATCTCGCAAGTATTGCTGCCACGTCTCAATTGTGAGAACTTATCTGTCGATATTACCGGATCGAGTACAGTAAATCTCAAAGGTTCAGCAAAAGAACAACAGGTGACCATGAAAGGGGCTAGCGTCTATAAAGCCCTCGGCCTCATTACCAATGTCACCACAATTTCTATATCCGGAGCGGGGAAAGCGTGGGTTAACGCAAAAGAAAAGCTCCACCTCACATTAAAAGGAGCTGCATATCTCGGTTATCAAGGCGATGCAGAAATAGAAAAATCCATCACAGGTGTCGGGCGCCTAGAAAAAATAGCCAGCCAATAAGGAACCGTACCATTGAGCCTTTCTGGCGTATAGGTGATAAGCTAACTAATTATGAAAGAAATGCCGATTTTCCCATAAGAAGATTCTGCACCGTTCCACGGTTTTCAAGTGTGTTTCGATAAAGAGATTCAAGTGGAACCTTGGAGTGACAAAACTGCTTTTGTCTTTATTGCAGAACCATTTACAGAATTGAGCTTTCTCAAAGCTTAAATCCTAAATCTTCAACCTATTTGGGGATAGATGTTCCGTTGGAGTTTTTTCCTTTCAGATACCTGTCGAAAAATTTCAAGGCCATATTCGCAATTTCTTCATGAATTTTGCTTCGATCAACAGAAGGAGGATCTTTCGTTAGGTGGGGGGGTAATGTTTTCTTTCCACCCTGTCCGGCGCGGTTCAAAAAAACGTAATGACCGGCTTTGCCAGGTAGGATTTTTATGGCGGAGCTTTTGATGTTGTCAGCGAAAAACTGCGCATTATGTTTCACAGGAGCAATAGAATCACTTTCTGCACCCACAATCATGATCGGGATATCGATAGAGGAAAGGCCTTCGGGAGAAAAAGCGAATCCGTAAGATGGGGCCATAAGGAATTCGGCTTTAATTCGTTTGTCTTCGTAAGATTTTTTTGCCTTGGTGAAATCGATATTTTTGATAATAGTTTCTGAAGAGCCTTCGTCAAGCTCGATAAACGAAGATGTCGCCATATTTGGTGTCGGATAGTTTTGTGCAATACCACCGGCAAGCCATATCCCCGTTAGCCCTCCAACTGAGTATCCGATGAGCCCAATCTTGGTGGGGTCGATATGTTGCTTAAGAAGGGGGTCCTCGAGTAGCTGATCGATAAGAAAAGTGACATCTTTCGGACGGTCCCATCGCTTGAGGGAATCTTCAGCACGTTGCATATATTGAGTATTGCCAAAATGGTCGGGAACGGCAACGATATAACCGTTTGCTGCTAAAATTTCTTGGAGCCACGCATGTCCGTAGCGATCCCCTTGATGCCCATGTGAAAGGATGATGAGGGGGAGTTTGTTTTCTCCAGTTGGGATTGGAGCATTTCGCTTTTCCTTGAGAAGTTGGAAGTTACTACTCGTTGGTACTAGACTTGGATCGCCACGTTCCGGAGGGTAGTATACTTCTGTAATAATTGGGCGCTCTCGTGATTTATCGAAAAAAACCAGTGTTTTGACACCTACATCACACTCTCCTTTTTCGGTACAAGGTGCAGCGCTTTCTTCTCCATAGGAGGAGGTGGCTAGGATTGTTATTAGGAAAATAAGTGGTAATAATTTAGTCATCATGGCTGCTGGAGGGGTAGGTTATACTACATGCATTGTACGAAAACACATTCATTAATGCAATATTGCAAATGAGGTTGACAGGGGATGAAATATTAAAAATATACCCAAATCTTCAATTTGTTTGGATATAAACTTGTTATAAATAACCATAATTAATATCTTCATTTTTTATACCCATCCGAATCCAAAAAGTGATTTTGTTGGGGAATTGGCAAAAAAAAAATAGCTCACAAGAAACTCGTGTTGAGCAACTTTAACAACTTTAAGGGATGGAAATTGTTATGAAAACTAAATTAGCTTCAATTTGTCTACTCATTACTTTGTGTACAGGAGGCCTTTCTGCATCTCAGTATGACTGCTGTTCTTCCGATTGCGACTCTGGATTTAACGTTTATGCAGACTACCTATATTGGAAAGTATGTGAATCAGATATTAGTTATTCTGTTGAAGATACTACTCACTACCTAAATCCTAATTATAGCTCGGGATGGAGGATTGGAGGACGTTACAATTGTAATTCTTGGGATGCAGGTGCCAGATACACAGATTACAGCAACACAAAAAAAATAAAGGTTATTAGACTTCCAATTGAAGAAGAACTGGAAGAAGAGCATATTCAAGCCTTCAAATTCGATTGGAATGTTGTTGATATTGAGTTAGGATATACGCTTTCTTTCGATTGTGACAAATATTCACTTCGTCCTTTCGCAGGAGCAAAGCTTGCGTGGATTAAAGACGCGTATGATGATGATTATAACGATAATTTTAGCAAACAAGACTTCGACGGATATGGACTATACTTAGGTGCCGAAGGGCGTTACCTTTTCTGTAGTACTAACGTTTGTTGTAATGATCTAGAAATGTCTCTTTTATTTAGAGGAAGCTACGGAATTTTGGATAGTACATCTAAAACAAAAAGTGTAGACAGGGAAGGAGAAGGTAATAGTCGAAAATCTGAGTGCCTATTTATCTCCACCATCGAAGTGTTTGCTGGTTTCGATGTGGCAATTAAATGCTCCGATTGTTTCACTCCTCACATCTTGATTGGTTACGAAAGCCACACAATGCTCGGTTGGAGAGAAATGGACAGTAGCAACGACAGAGCGACCCTCGGATTGGGTGGTCTAGTTGCAAGGTTTAGTGCCGATTTCTAACTTCCGATAAAAAGGTAGTAATTTTATAGAATCTAGCGCTTTTCCCTGGGGAAAGCGCTAGATCTCTTTAAAATTTTGGGATGGTTCAAACGAAGGTAACACATTTGTTTAAGATGACCCTGCGCCGTTCCACGATAAAATGTAGAATTTCCAAAGAAAAAATTAGCTGGTATTTATACCATATAGATCATTCCACGTGCTTTTGCTGTTACCTGGAAAAGCACGTTTTTGAACCATGCCAAATTTTCTATTCTTTAAAGAGTTAGGTTGGTATTGAGTTGTTCGATTTCTTCATGATTGAGAATGATTGGATGTTCCAGGACTTTCCAGAGTTCAATATGTTTCACCCTTTTATTCGTTCCATAATTTAAGAGATAAATTTGAATATAAGCTTCGGGAGTGTCTTGTTTAAGATAGTGACGAATGGAGCATTCCAAGAGTGTTTGGAAAAGTTTTTTTGTGAAACCATTTGCACTCGATTTTTTGTAAATGTCTATGACTTTGTCCAGGTCTTGGATAAATCTTTGTATCATCAGTTGAGAAACAAATTCGTTCGCATATTTTTTTGGGTCCGTGCCCATTACAATGTCTAAGGACTGTTCAAACCAGTCTTTATGCGATAATAATTCCTGATGTAGAATTTCGCGTTTTTCCTGATCCAAATATCCATAAAATTGGTATTTAATGGTGCCGAAAAAAGGCCAGGGGTCACTCTTTTCATGAAACAGAACATCTGTTAGAAGCTCGTTAAACTGCTCTTCTGTTAAGGTGTTATAGCGTTCTTTGACTTCATCAAGAGTTTTCCCAGGTGACTTCTCATTTATTTTGAGTCCAAATCCATGATTAATACAGTATTTAAGGGTGCTTTTGTAAATGTCCTCGTCAATTGTTTCTATTTTTCCTGCTAAGTCGAGACCTTTCTGGGCTTTGCTTTTTTTTGTGAAAAACCCAAGTTTTTTCTCTCTAGAACCATGAACTTTAAGTTGTTCCTCTGCGAGAGATTTCAATTTATTTGCTACCGCTAACCGGGCATGGCTGGGTACTACTGGGTCACGTAAATGATGAATATTACTTTTAACTTGTTCATAAAAATCGTTATAGCTAATTCTTAGGCTTTGTTTATAACGGACGTAGGACTTTCTCACCTTTTCATTGGCACGTTCTTTTGCCTCTCCCTTTAAAAATAAAGGGGTACATCGTTCATAGTTAAGATCGACTCCTGAATAAATAAGGGTGTCGACATATGGGTTGGATCGAAACTCTAGTGACATTTTATTCACCTAAAATGAGATTTGCAATTTTCTCTTTAGTTTAAAATAAAATGTTTAATTTTGTGTAAAGGTTTTATCAACAAATTGAAAATTGAAGGGTAAGAAAAGTTAAAATTGCGTGGTGCTTGTGGAAAAGGGTGTTTTTCGATAGAATGGATTTTATATAAATCTGTGAATGATCACCCAAATTCTTATGAGGTTTTATTATGGGGATATTAATAACCATACTTCTAAATAGTGTTGCCGTTTTTGTTGCAGGAACGATCATTCCTGGAGTGAGGCTTCACAATTTTCTCACTGCTGTCGTTGTGGCGATTGTTTTGGGATTTATTAATACCATCATTCGCCCGATTATTTTCGTACTGACATTACCAATCAATGTCCTGACTTTGGGGCTTTTTACATTCGTCATTATTGGCTTTCTAACGTTACTGGTCAGCTACGTAGTTCCTGGATTTGAAGTTGATGGATTTTGGTGGGCGTTACTATTTGCCTTA
>JAJFMC010000124.1 GCA_021772365.1 Chlamydiota bacterium | reverse complement strand
ATCACTCAATCTATCTCTTAATAGAGGGTGTTTTTGTGAATAATCATAAATTAGTTTGAAAGCAAGCTCACGAAACAATGGGGTGTGAACATCTTTCCCTCGGGAAAGACGTTCACACCCCATTGAAATTCCTATCCATCATCCTCTTATCACTTGAATAACTCCTTCGAGACTGTCTCAATTGATAACACTCTAAAAATTTGTGATTGATATAGACTTGTCAAAATTTGCTGATAGAATTAATTATGAAAGACTAACTTGTCCGTTTAAAATCCTCAATCATCATTTTTGGAATGATATAATACTCGTCATTAACATGACATAAATAGTCACCTTTTTGCGCGTATTGCAAAGTCTCCCAAGGGGTGTATATTCGTACGTTTTCTGTAAGCTCTACCATTCTGCGTTTTATAGGTTTTGAAATAAATGTGCCAGACTGTTTAGGATCCTCATTATAAAATTGATGGAGTTTTTCCATACTTAAGAAATAATTAATTCCTTTTTTTGTTGTTACTTTCCAGTCTCCCTTCTTTGATACAAGAATTGTTTCCAGGAAATCACCATCAAAAGTATGAAGAATCAACCCTTCTATAACGGGGATTGCATGGATTTTCGTTTGCTTAATTGCGGAAAATATTTCTTGCTTGGTCCAATCAGTATTAGTTTTATCTTTTGAAAAATCAATTGTATAAGGGTTTACTTTTCGAAAAGAATCTCTATCTTCACGATGAGCAGACTGCTTAAGTACTTTATTGCTATAAGGAGTATTTTTTCGTGGTACCATGGGCCAGTCATAAATAAATAGAGGGTTGTGACAATTTCCTAGATGCCGATATTCACGTTCGCTGAAAGATATTTTAACAAAAGTACGAAAAACAGCATTATCCACATTGTTAAACCCAACATTGTGAATGCAGTATGGATCTAACCTTAATAAGATAAATAGGGGAGAAAATTGTGGGGTGATGTTGTTTGCTGTTTTTTCAAGGTATGCCGATATTTCGTTCCAATTTTCAACATTTACCCCTTCGAATGAAAATGGGCCTGGTACAAATGGTGTTGGACAGCTATCGGCGATGACATAAACACGGTCGCATGTTATATCAACCTCTTTTATTCTGGTGTCTATCGGTAAAAAAGAGTCCCCGTGCCATCCAATTCTTCTTTGAGCTTTTTTGGGTTCAACAACACCTTGATCAACCGTGATATAAACATAATTCAATTTATCAAAATTCGGATTAGTAATTCGTTCGTATTTCACTGCCATATCAATGACCTCGCTAAACTGCTTTAGGTCTGTAGGGATACGCCAGCCATAATCAGGCATATGGATGGGCATATCTAAAAATCGTAGGCCAATGCCATTTTTCTTATGAGAAAATAACTCTTTGTTTTTAATCGCTCCTAGAACGACAGGAATATTCGTTGATTTAAAAAAATCCAAATCCCATTTTTTGTTATAAAACAGGTTTTTGAGGTTGAAAGTTGGATTCAGCTGCAAGATGGATTTTTGAAAAAGAACCTGGTCACTTTTATTAAATTCAGTAGTCAGAAAAGAAGAGTTCATCATAGAAAGATGGGGGACTTTAGGATCAGTTTGGAGGCTATCAATGCATATATCGTGTTGTTTTTGGAGCATCGGATTATAAGTACGAGATGTTTCAATTAAGGATATACGATCAAGAAATTCTCCTAATACAATTGGATAGTATTTAAAGACGTTAGAATACTCTCTTAGAGGTTTCTCTCCTACCCAGTCAGAAACAAAACAACCTAGATCACTCACAATGGGATAGAGGCCATTAGATTTGTGGGTTTGGAGTGCTCTTAACATGTAAAACGTCTCTATATCAACAGTGGAACCACGTTTTTTTGCACTTTCAAGCCATTTATATGTTTCTATGAAAATACTAGGAACTTGCAGGTGTACAGTTTTACAGTCGTCGGTACTTGAAACAAATTCTCCTGCTTCATTCATCGACTTCATAACCGATATTCGGGTTCCTATTTCTGGCATTTTTTTATTTGTATCTTGTGGAATATATCCACAAGCACCACCTGAAAATATGTAAGGGATGCATGATTTGCTAAGAATTTTTAGAAGAATAGATTCAACAATTTCTCCATAATTCAAGTCTAATGTGATAAATCCTTGAATGTTATTTTGAGAATTTTTGATTGGTGTATAGATAAGTGAAATGATATCTCCCGAAAACGAACGAGAAGTGCCGAGTTGATCAGAGTATTTGTCATACAGGATATTATTAACAAAGGTTTTTAAATCACACCCCGCAATAATCAGTACGTTCATACCAGTTTCAATTTCAGGAATAGTTTTGAAAAGTGAGTCCAGATCATTATTTACAATTGTAGTAAAGTGATTAAAAGTTCCTATGATTTCAATGTTTTCTACATAGACACCAGCGTATTTTAGAGTAAGCATTTGAGCAATTAAATTGTCTTTACCCACTAATCCAGCCATGATAATAAACTGTTCTCTTTTATTGGACTCAGCTAAAAAATATGTAGCGGATGAAGGAATTTGAAATTCATAGAGAATATTCACTCCCTTTTTCCGATAGTAGGCTTCCATTTCTTGCTTTGTACCAAGAAAAGCCTCTACAGGATTTTCCTTCAATAAATTTTTAAGAGCAGGATATAAGCGAATGTCGAGAATAGCTTCAATATCTTCATTTTTATTATTGCTACTGACAGGACACGTCGTAATAATTGTACTTTTTTCACTAATATCAAAGTTTAAAACAATTGTGGGAATCATTTCACGTTTGTTAAAAGGAGTAAGGTCAATATTTTTATTTTTACTAACACCTAATTCGAACAGCTTTAGGTTAATTCCATTAGCCCGCTCAACAAGCCCCTTTTCTTTAAGCTTTTTCTTGTGCTGGCGTGTTTCCATTGTTAGTTTTTGAAAGAGAGATGAATCCGCTGGACGATATGACCAAATGGTTTCACTGAGACCCGCCTCTTTAATTTTAAAACCGGTATTTATCGCATATTTATATATGGATGCGTAAGAGGTCGATATTTTCAAGATGACTTCATCTTTATTCTGATGTTTACGAATTAAACGAAAAAGAAAGTCTTTGACGTTCTTCACAGAGTTTTTATTTGGAAATTTAATTGATCTAAGATCGATCACAACTTCTGAGGTGGCATCATTTTGATTTTGTGATTTTTTCCAAGATAACAGGTTGAGGGAAGATGTATCTTCTATGGTCATATGTGTTTTCCTGTATTTTTGAAGGCGGTTTTATCGTTTCAATGTGATGATTCGTTTCTGATAGTCTTGCTGTATACCGATAGTGATTCAAAATTGTAAGTTTCAAACACAATTTTGAGTCTCTATCGGTATTGTCACTTTGTTAAAAAAGGGGGGGGGGGGCAAGGCGTTTAAATATTGATAAACTCCTTGGGGTGATTTGCTGCCACTTCAAACCATTGTATCATCTTTTCATTGTTATCATATTTACTGAACTGAAGTTTTAAGTCTTTTGGTCCGTTAATGCCAGCATTTTGGAGTGTTTTTTTGTCAAATTCTTCTAAAAGTTCATGATAGCAAGAGTGAGCAATGTAACCAAAATCATGGTTAAAGGCATAAATTCCTCTTATAAAGGAGAAGGCATCAGTAACTTTGCCGTTTTCCCATAGAGTAAATGATGATGCGTTCAACTTTTCCTCGTTGATTTTGTTTTGTGCAGAACACATTCCAGATATTTTGGAATCAAAAACTCTTCCCATCAATTGATGAAGGTCTTTGTAATCAGTTTTACTTTCACCATTCTGAATAATAAAGTTATATAATTCACTCACGTAGTTGACTCTCATTGGGTCGATTTGATATTTCCCTTCAATTTGATCCGACTTAAAACGAATGTATACCCACTTACGCCCGCAACATTCACACTTAATAGGTTCTTTAGTGCTTCTTATTGAACTCAAATCGTTCACAAGGAGTTTGCCGTTTTTATTGATTGGCTGCCCCTTTTCATTAGTTTCTAGGCAAGAATTCGTGAAAACAATCTTGTGTAAGGATTCACTTGTCTTAGTCTCGTTAATGCAAATGCTCATAATTGTTAACTCCTTGTAATTGTAGTTATAAGTTCGGTATGTTACAGCGGTTCATTTAGTTGTTTCAAAGTTATAGAGCATGACAGCAATAAAATAAAGAACAAATGTTTATAAGGCATAGGGTAACGGTTCCTGAGTAGGGAGGGGCTTATTAATGTAACAACTATCAAAAACATTGCATGTGCCCAATTTTTATTGGTAAAAAAGAGTATTGAAAATGGCTTTAGAGGTTTTTTAGGAAATAAATGACTATTTTCTTAACCACAAATATGTTCAAATTCAAAGCCGTTATACGTACCATCCGCATAGAACTTTGGGCTTGATGGAATATCCAATGCGGTCAAAATTAAAGCAACCGACTAACTAATTGAATTTCAATAGAAAAGGTGTGTTTTCTTTGTTTAAGTAAAATGTATAGCTTGACTGGCTCTGTTTTTTTAAAATATTTTTTACATGTTAATAGTACGGTTTAACAGGGGATTAATAGTGTTATTAGTTGTATTCCTTTTAGTTTTGTTAATTCTTAATTTTGGAAGTTCATATGGGTTAATCCCTACCCTATATAACACGGGTGTGGACAATAGCCATGTTTCATTTCCTCTGCGAAACACGGATTTATAAGGGCCCTAGGTAGTGGGAATTAAACAAAAATTATTTTTTAAACAAAACCTTTTGTGGCAGCCTTTCAGGCTGCTATATCGTGGGGGAAACACACCCATGGCGTTGCCATGGGCTATTGCAGTTTAAGCCCTTCAGGCTATATTCGGTCAAAATCTACATCTTAGGTCGAGATGTATTTAAATTGTAGTTTATTACAGGATACATCAATAATTTCGGCATGGTTCAGACGAAGGTAACACTCTTGTACAAGAAAACTCTGCACCGTTCCAATCCGATTCTTCCAATAATGAAAAGTGGAGTATTTTATCTGATTTACTTTACACCATTCTTTGGCACTTAGTCTAGATACCTGCCAGTTAGCAACTAGAATTTACCATTCTGATTGTTTTTGAGTGTTAGTTTTCAGCATTCTTCCCTCCATTGTTAATGAAGGTTCCACTTTACCAAAGGCTGCAACTAGGAAATAGATGGGTTCGTCTGACGGTTACGTTATTGGTAAACAGTAATTTAGGAAAATCTACCCTTCGAATCCCCCCCAATTCACATAGCAGAATTGGGGGGAGCCGTATGAATCGAGAGATTCACGTACGGAGTCTGTGATACCTCCCTCTCCTACATCAACAATACGTTCCTATTGTCATGTTTAACAGGGTAGCGACCGTACTGCTACCCCTAGTTTGAGGAATTTTCCAATGTTGTTATCAACTGAATGATTGCTAACGCAACTAAAGCTACACAGGCGACTTTGACTATCATGAAGGTATTGATTTGTATGTTACGCATAGTAGAAAGAGGATAGGATTTTTCAAAATCAATCATAGACCAGTTTGCCTGGAAACTCGTAGCTTCTAAAAAGATACTGGGATCTTCGCCTATACTGACTAAACAACGTCGAGCCTTTATTTTAGCCAAAGTTTTATGCCAATTCAGGGCTTCCTTGTGCATGTTATGATAGTATTTACTCTCCTTTTTCGAAAGGTTGGGCATTATATGCTTCTCAAAAGATGTATATAATTGATTATATTTATCCAAACAGTTCTCTACCATTAGAGTAAAACGCAGTTTGCTGGCCAAATTGAATTGCTTTGTATCAAAGTGCAACGATAGCGATTGTGCTGCACAAAACCAGGTAACATGATCTTTTGAGTCATTAGGAATTTCCCCAAAATTCTCCAGCGAAAACTCTGTATTTCCAGAAACTAGGCCGGCCATTCCTAGATACATATGAGCCCTTAGAGTTAATGGAATATGAAACTCATTCCACTCAGGTCTAGCTTCGTCTATAGCCCATTCAATATAGTTCTTTCCCGCAAAGGGTCTATTCTCTCCATACGCTTGGTAAGCTAGGCGTGCCGCTGTTTCTCTCATTGATTGGCAAATCGGAAAAAGTAACCCTTTTTCTAGTTGAAGTATAAGTTCCTCATAGCCACCATGATTTTTCAGTATCTTTAATTTTTTCCAGGCACCTATAAATACTTTCTTAAAAAGAGAAATTTGATACTCTTCTTTGTTATGGATATAGACTAATGTTAGGCAG
>JAJFMC010000123.1 GCA_021772365.1 Chlamydiota bacterium | reverse complement strand
GGAAAAGTCCTAAAATTCCTATAGCGTGCCGCTTATCGGGGCTTGAGCCTTTGAATATTACGCCGGACAGTTTGTTCCTGAATATTGGCGAGAGGACAAACGTAACGGGATCTAAAAAATTTCTTCGGCTCATTAAAGAAGAGAACTTCTCTGAAGCTTTAAATGTTGCGAGAGAACAGGTGGAAAACGGCGCACAAATGATAGATGTCAACTTTGATGAGGGATTATTAGACTCTCAGTCATCTATGCACCGTTTTTTGAATTTGATTGCTTCAGAACCCGACATCAGCCGCGTTCCAATTGTCCTTGACTCTTCCAAGTGGGAGGTCATCGAAGAGGGGTTGAAGTGTATTCAAGGGAAAGGGATTGTTAATTCCATTTCGCTGAAGGATGGTGAAGAGCTTTTTATCAGGCATGCTAAACTTGCGCGCGCCTATGGGGCAGCGGTGATCGTGATGGCGTTCGATGAAAAAGGGCAAGCCGATACTTTTGACAGGAAGTTTGAAATCTGCAAGCGTGCCTACACTATATTAATAGATAGGCTTCAAATTCCTCCTGAGGATGTTATTTTCGACCCTAATATATTTGCCATAGCAACAGGAATTGAAGAGCATAATGGTTATGCTCTTGATTACATTAAGGCTGTTTCTGAGATTAAGAATAAACTTCCCCACGCATTAGTCTCAGGAGGTGTTTCTAATGTCTCCTTTTCGTTTCGCGGCAATGAGCAGGTACGTTGCGCCATTAATGATGTCTTCCTCTACCATGCTATCCAAAACGGCATGGATATGGGAATCGTCAATGCGGGCCAGCTTTCTATCTATGATGATATCGAAGTTAGATTGCGTGATGCTGTGGAGGACGCTGTCTTGAACCGTACTCCTAAAGCCACCGAAAACCTTCTAACTATTGCTGATGATTTTTTCGGGGAAAGCAAGGCTAAAGGAGCGAAGAAAGACCTTAAATGGAGATACTGGCCCGTTGAAAAGCGGTTGGAGCATGCCTTAGTTCATGGTGTCGACGAATTCGTCGAAGATGACGTTGAGGAAGCGCGAATTAACTACCCTGGAGCATTGGAAGTGATTGAAGGACCGCTTATGGACGGTCTGAACACTGTAGGGGATTTATTTGGTTCGGGGAAGATGTTTTTGCCGCAAGTTGTACGTTCGGCAAGGGTTATGAAGAAAGCGGTCGCCTATTTAGAACCCTTTCTCCTTGAGCAAAAGAAGAAGTCGGGCCGTGAAATACAGGCGAAGGGAAAAGTGCTTCTGGCTACGGTAAAAGGTGATGTACACGATATTGGAAAAAATATCGTCGATGTTATTTTGTCTTGCAACGGGTATGAAGTGATCAATATGGGAGTAATGGTCCCCTGTAATAAGATTTTGGAGGCGGCGCAAGAGAATAAGGTGGATGTTATCGGCCTTTCGGGACTCATTACCCCTTCTCTCGACGAGATGGTTCATGTCGCCAAGGAGATGGAGCGGCTTAAGTTCAAAACTCCACTTCTTATTGGTGGGGCGACGACGTCGAAGATTCACTCGGCAGTAAAAATTGATGTCCATTACACTAACGGTGTTGTGTATGTCCAAGATGCTTCCCGTTCTGTTGGTATCGTCAAACAACTGATGGGTCGAAACAGACATTCTTTCTTAAATTCGATTAAAGAAGAGTATGAAAATTTAAGGGTGGCACGTACTTCCCTTATGGAGAAAAAAAAGCTACTAACATTCGATGAAGCTCGCCGTAATCGTTTCGAGATTAACTGGAAAATAACGTCTCCTGTGGAACCTTCTTTTTTAGGAGTCAAACATCTAAACAACTATCCTCTAGAAGATCTGGTCTCTCGCATAGACTGGACTCCATTTTTTGAGGCGTGGTCGCTAGAGGGTGCTTTCCCTTCGATCTTTGAGGATAAAAAGTTCGGCCCTGAAGCTAGAAAACTTTTTGTTGATGCACAAAAGTTGCTCGCACAAATTATCCGTGAAAAATGGCTTACTGCCAATGGTGTGGTTGGTTTTTTTCCTGCTAACAGCGTTAATGATGATGACGTCGAGCTTTATACCGATAACCAAAGAAGAGAAGTTCTCGAGACAGTCCATTTTCTCCGGCAGCAGCATATCCAGCCCGAGCACCATAAAAACTGCTCCCTCGCTGATTTTATCGCCCCAAAAGAATCGGGCGTAGCTGACTACATAGGCATGTTTGCGGTCACCTCGGGGATAGGTCTTGAAAAGCAAGTGAAGGCCTTCGAAGTTGATCATGACGACTTCAAGGTGATCTTATTCAAAGTCCTTGCCGACAGGCTAGCTGAAGCGTTTGCCGAAACACTACACGAAAGGGTGAGGAAGGAGTTATGGGGGTATGTACGGGAAGAAAATCTTTCTAATGAGGAGCTTATAGAAGAAGCGTACCGTGGAATACGTCCGGCTCCAGGCTATCCGGCATGCCCTGACCATAGCGAAAAAAAGCTCATCTGGGAACTGAATAAACCTCAAAAGATTGGCATTGAGCTCACAGAGTCTATGGCCATGTATCCCGCTTCTAGTGTTAGCGGCTACTACTTCTCGCATCCTAGCGCACATTATTTTGGGATTAGCAAAATTCAAAAAGATCAGGTGATCGACTACGCTAAGCGGAAAAACATGCAGGTAGAAGAGGTAGAGCGGTGGCTGGCTTCCATTTTGGCCTACTAGAAACCGGGGTCTGAGGAACTTTTCTCACATAAATGTCTCCAAGTTGAAAATTTGGTTTTTTTCCTTTTTTTCTACAGCTGTTTCTTCGTGCGTCGCTTCCAGTAGTTCTCACCATAGTCAATAGTCAGCTGTTCCCCTTCGGATATATGGCGCGTCGACATCAATACGATATGTGTTAGCCCACGATCCACCATACACACCGGCGTTAAGTTGGGAATGTCACTATGGTTGACAAAACGCATGATGTTTCCCTCATGCAATGCGTCGATAACGAACAATTTCGTAGACCAAAAACGCGTGGGGTAGTGGAAACAGTAGGCATTTGGATCGGGCCTGAACCTGCAGAAGTTACGAATAAGTCCCGTATACTCACCGATATAGCTGTTTTCGTCGATGGAAGACTCTGCAAAAACACCGTAACCAAGAGTGTTATCAATCCAACGGATGCTAAGGTCCGCTATGTTTCCTTTGATAAATTTGTGCTGGTATTGTCTGCCTAGCCGGTGGGAATCTTGGCTGAAAAGGATGGAATTGTAGTTCCACGGAAATTTATAAATGGATGCTTTTAACTCATTGTAGTTCGCAAAATAGAGAGTTTTCAAATAGCGGAAGTTGAAAGATTTTATAAAATCCTTATCTGTGAAAACCCTCAACTCCTCTTCATCGGGCAGCAAAATTTTGATAGAGATGGGCTGTTCTTTGGGATCGAGTATCTTGAGGATGTCTCTTCGTTGTAGAAACTGTGCTAGCTCATAAGCGGTAAACCCTAAATTGTCTGCAGCAAAAAAAAGCTCCTTATGAGACGCAAGATTTTCCGCAGCACCGACGTCATTGTCGATGACTGCTTGATGCAGCGGATTGCTCCTTTCCCTAGAAAAAATGTGCACCTAAAAACTCCTTTTGTTATACCCAAACCAATTCTTCAACTAGTTTGGGTATAAGTCCACAATTTCAACTTAATAATTTAGGGGAATAAAATCTAGGGTTTATCTGCTAAGACCTGACTTCTAACAGCTGTGATTCCGCTTCCTCATCAGAAAGGATCTGTCCAAACTGCTCCCACTGGACATCGGCGATTTCATGATTGAAGTTTGCTACCTTCTCATCGACATAGCTATAACGTAGCCCTATGAAGGGTACTTGATACTTCTCGCAGATGACTTCGACTTCACGGATATTCGACCACTTATCATTGATGAAGACAATGTTCTCAGGTGCTTTTTCTATAAGGTGTAAAAATTTTGCAAGAGCCAGCCCTTTATGAGTTCCCGCTGTAAACAAAATACCTCCGCGGAAAAGGACCCCGTGGTTGTTGATAAAAAATACTTCTTCATGTGTAGGGGCTGTAACAGAAAGGTTGATATGTAGTGACTCTAGCTGGAAAATCGTTCTCGTTGACAGTCCCAGCCCGCGAGTCGTCAACCCCATAACGGTATACCCTTCATCTTGAAGACGTTTGATTAGCTCTACTGTCCCTTCTTCAACGACCTTTACCTTCGTAATGCTCTGCACACTCATCCACTCAGAAAGAGATTTCTCCAACGCACTTTGTTGGTCCATTCCCTTAGCTTTGTGCTCACCAATACGGTGATAAAACCACTGGTCACTTCCCAACGTCTGAGAGGGTTCCATTAAGGTGTTGTCTATATCGAAAATGACAAGCGTTTCGGGATCAATATGATTACGTATATCGTGAATTGAATCCGCTTCAATGATTACTGCTTGTGCATAACAGGCTAAAAAGCAAAAAACGACTGATAGATATTGAAAAATCTTGCGCATAGATATCTCCAAAGTAATGTGTTAAATCGATCGCGTATCATCATCAATCTGCGGATAAAATGCAATAGCCGACGATTTTCTCTGGGCGCATGATGAAATTCGGGATGCCGTACAATCCCCTCTATATAGTTTCTAATTTTTTGAAATGAATTATGGCCAATCCAGTTTAAGCTTTGGGTATAACTTTGTCTACTGGGTCTTTAAAGTCTAGTTCCGACGAAGACTCTAGTATTTGGAGCATGACTTCAACATCCTTGCTCAAAAGGGCTTCTTTCACTTTTGGGTCCTTCTTCAGCTCTTCATCAGATGGATACAGTACAGTGTCTAAATAATCGAGAATGTCAAGTAGCCAATCTTTCCAGTACGCCTCCACCTTGCAGATCTGCCAAATTTCTATAGGGTTAATGAACATAAGGTGGCACTTGTTAATCATGGTATTGAAGCTATGGTGCCGTTTATTGCAGATGGTATAAAACAGAAAGTACATTAGATCAGCATCGGGATAGTCTTCACGTGTAGGCATGTAGGTGAATAATGCGGATTTGTTTTTTAAATACTGATAAGCAATGTGAAGGGAAACATAAAACTTGTAGTATGGGTTCGCTGCGAAAATAAGGTCTAACGGACTTCTGTATGTTTTCATTTCAGCTTCGATCGCAGAAAGCCTTTCCGTTAGTGCACCGATCACCAGTGCCGGCTCCAACCAATGCTCGGGTAACGGGCATTTTTTCTGTTCCTCTATCAAGTACTTTCCGAGTACGGGAATATTCTTTTTGGCTTCCGTCACCCGTTTATTGATCAGCATGATGGCATCCAATCCAAAACTCTCAAATACGTATTCGTCGATGATCAGGGAATTGCGGAACGTGGTAATTAAAAATCCGCCGGGACGTTTGATCACTTTGTTGGAGTGCGGAAGACTGCGGCTGTTATCAAAGTATTTAACCTCATCATTTCCATTGATCATGATATTCTCACCATGGGCATCGGACATGCCCATGATCAATGCGGCGATCAAACCGTCAATCATACTGAGGTAAGGAATGGTGTCTCCATAATCAATCATACTGTCTAATCGATCTCCTTTGATGAAAGGTTGGATGCATCCTTCATAATCACATTCCATTGACTGGATAGATGTCAGGGTTGTGGGAGTAAATAGATCACCGAGCCCTAGAATTTTTGCTGCCTCATAAGCAATCACTTCCATTACCGGTGTGGCTTGACGTAATTTGTAAAGATCATCTGTTTTTTTGCATCCCTTGAGAACTGCAATAGGCTCTGCTGAAGGAAAGCGAATGCCGTGGAAAGAGCGTCCTTGATATAAGAAATAGACGGCATTCACCGTTACTTCGGGATACCTGTAAAGCTCAAGAGTGTTCTCCGCTAGATATTTAGCTTTCGTAATGCAGCGGTCAAGTTTCGTCGCCTTGTCGTCTTCTCTCGGTGGATAGCTAACATAACTTAATGCGGAAGTATTTTCCCTCCAATCCAATAGCCTTTTGCGTAATCCTGCGTAGGTTTCTTCTTTTTCAGCATGTGCTAAATTATCTAACTCGCCTATGATTTTGCTGTGCAGTGCCTTAAATGTGTCACGGGGAATTTTTTGCTCAACGTGTGTTTTATAGATGTGCAAAGAGAATACTTCGTCGATCAGTTTGAGTTTACGGTCTAAAGTGGCTTCGTTGTCTTTCAGTTTTTCCGTAAGTTCTTGAATTTCTTTGTCATTATTGGCCTCTTTTAAATCTTCGCTACAGTAGCTGTCAATTTCATAATACTGATCATAAACCTCACTTACCTTTCTCTTTAGAGCATCGATTTCGAAATCAAAGAAAAAATCGTGTAGTTTTTTAGATTCTAATAAATCGGTATAGTAGTTT
>JAJFMC010000122.1 GCA_021772365.1 Chlamydiota bacterium | reverse complement strand
ATGAAGCAATGGATTTTTATGAAAAATCCTTGTTCCGTATTCACTCTTAAATTCCTTGCGAATAAATCTGTTATGCAGCTAAAAGCAGTTTCAACTATTCACAACCATATGAACTTTAATTCCACAAAAGTATCGTTTTTTTGAATTTACCATAAATATATTTCCAGGAAAGTATTGCAAATGTAATAACCTCAGCATTTGTCATATGTACTTGTGGATCATCATTAACTTTTAAGGTTCGAAGTAAGTCATCACTAATAACGTAAACCAATGTAGCGTAGTCGTTCATAATAATCTCCCGATCTGATTCGAAAAAACATTATACAGACATTTTCTTATAGTAAACGGTCTTTTTTACACACATCTACTAAGCCTCCATTTGAAGGTAAGGGTTCAACCTCTTACCGAAAATCGTGGCTACGCATCTGGGCGCAAAAAAGACCGTTTACGACAAGTTTGGGATAGCAATCAGGGTCTATAGAGTAAAGAAGCGAGCTTGCGAGCTACTTTGCAAACCTCACATACCTCTGCACCCTCCGCGTTCAAAACACCTCACGTACGTTTGCACCTACTCGACAATGGCGAATCCGTCCTCATACATGGGACCATCTTTACCAATCCGAAGCGTCCCATCGAGGAACTCGCGGTAAACCTTTATCGCTTGCTCAGCTGACTGCACGCAATAGAAACAGTTACTCACCCACTCCGATCCTTTAATTGTGCCGGTATGCAAATTCTTTTGAAAGCGGTGCGTGATTTTCGCACGCCAGTACTCAACCTCACCCATCAGAATACTGGGTGTTGACCCGATGGCGCCGACTTTACGTCTCACTTCTTCGAGTGAATATTCGAAATCGGTGCCGATTCCTCCATTGAGGAAGATGGGGAAGTCGAGATTAAACTCTGCCTGCCGCTCCACCAGCTTATCCAAGCGGTAGGTCATTTTTCCTTCGACATAAGGATTCTGCTTTTGCTCGTTGACGACAGACGCCCCTTTGAGACGGAAATCCATAATATTAGCACAGGAGAGGATGCCGAGCTCTTTCGCGACTTTATTACCTAACTCCATCGCTCCAGGGCCTCCTCCTGTTACGAGAGCGAGGGGAGTATCTTTACTTAACAGTGGGTGATTCATCGTCTCGCGCATTTCTTTGATGCCTTCGAGCATGGTCCTAAGTGTCTCTTCAAAGGGGCCTGTCACGAGATTAGATCCATATATTCCAAATATTGTCGCTTTCATGAAGTCTTCGACTTTATCCTGAGGGACGAACATCCCCGAATCGGCATCGGTTTTCTCGGCATACTGCAGAACGCTATTGGATGTTTCATCGACCCAATAAACGGGGATACCGAATTTCTCTAAGTCGTGAAGGAGGTTACGGTCTTCCGCGGAGAAGAAGACATCCGAAGATTTAGATGGCTTTTGGAAATAGATCCGTTTCAGGCATCTCTGCTGCTTGTGGCCGATAAGCATTCTTTTCATCAGGGGAGAGGGAAAGTATTTGACGAAGAGGGCTCCTTGGCTGGTGATGATGTTATCTTCGATGCTTTTTAGGAAGGGGTAGCTTGGCTGCTGTTCGACATACCGTTCGACCATGAGTGCTTGACGGTCACGTTGCGATGGTCCGGGAAATTCGAAGGGTCGAGAGTCGCGACTGATCCAGTCCTTTTCTTCAAGTTGACTCATTTGGTTGCCCTTGACGACAAAAGTTGCAGCTCGAGTGGTGTCACTATCAGGAGCTGTGTCGAAGGCTTTGAAGAGGGCTTCATCATCTTCAAGACTGGAAATAAGCTGGTCTCTATCGGAGAAAAATACATGTTCGCGATAGGGTTCTAGGGTATAGAACTCTAGTGGAATATCGGTGATCTCACGTTTACTGGACCCGAACAACTCATAGATATCTCCCGATGCCGATGTGTCCGGTTGCAGTATGGAGGCGGTCGTATGATGATATCCCTCAGAAAGAAGATCTTGGACAACCACACCAAATACTGTGCGTATGTGGAGGGGGAGGGTGCGGACGAGTAAGATTTCGTCCTCTTCAATGTTGCGCCGTGCATGCGGATCCCACTCCTGATGTAATCGTAGAAGTCGCCTAGTTGGTAAACCGTAGACTAGTGCTTTGGCGATAGAAGCAAGAAAACCTTCGATGTCGCCATGATATTTCACACGTCCATTCTGTAGTGATAGATATGCTACGGTGCGTCCGTTAACAACATCTAGGATAAGGTCTTCGCTACCGTGAAGTCCGCCTAAGGAAAGAAGTGGTGACCTATCTTGGTCTGACCGTCCAAACATTCTAGAAAGATAGAACGGCTCGCGTACGCGACGTCGCTTATCTGCAGCAAATATTTTTCCTATGTAGGCTCCTGTTGTTAATTTACTGAGCATTTTTTCACCCAGAAAACCGTGGGTGTTGAGCATGACCTTGACTTCTGCACATCGGCGCTCTTTGTCAAGGGAGTATTCGATGCCATTTCCATTGAGGCCGAGTTGTGCTAGAGTGCTTTTGATGTTGAAAAAAATGCACTCTTGATCGATTTCGAACCCCACGAATATTGGGGAGATTTCTTCGATAAAAATTGTGGCAATTGCTGATTTATCGTCGATACGTTGTAAGTGGGTGATAGCACCATCTGGGGTGATTAAGTCGCAGTGGGAAGGGTCAAGGTAGTGTTTGATTGAGGTCATTGTTAGTTATTCCTTGCTAATCTCTGTTCGTTACCTATAGCACATTACCGTAAATATTGAAAATACGCATCATCAGATAGGTCCCCCAGGGGGTAGATATTGACTGGGGCTCTCAAACACAGTCTCTGTTCTCTCTGTTTTCTGTGGTAAGGCGTTAATATTCAATACAGAGATCACTAAGTATACAGAGAGATAAAGAGCGTTAATACAGCTGAGTTTTTGATGGATTACGGTTTATGTACGGTAGTTGAGAGGTGTGAATTCACACATTGGGGGAATCATGTGGGAAATGTGTTAATAGGTTGTTCGTAGTGCGGGAAATGCGATGGGGATTGTAAGGCGTGTTCCGACTGATACTGTTGGTGTTACGAAATGCATGTTGTTTTAAGTCGTTAACGTTAAGTTGAGTAAATCATCTCTAAAGAAGGTGGATTCAATGAGGGTACTTAAATATGTGGTTTTAATAGTTTGTAAATAATTGTCAAAAAATGTTGATAACTCATTATTTTCTTCTTTTAGTGGCAAGTATCCTCTACTCAAGTAATGTATAACTTACCGCCTATTGGTTGGTACGGGCACGACAAAATACTGGGAATTATTGGTTTTGCAATTCCATCCTTGGATTTAAAAATTCTTTGTGTCATAATTTTCAATCTTCGGTGAATACTCAGGTATACCGTTATGGTTGAAAAAATAATTCCTAAAAGTTGTGGTACCCATGATGGGACGTTTCATGCTGATGAGGTGACGGCTTGTGCGTTACTGATCGTCTTTGGTTTGGTGGATCGGGATAAAATCCAAAGAACCCGCGAACCTTTGAAATTAAATCTGTGCGAATACGTGTGCGATGTCGGGGGAATTTACGATCAAAGTAAAAAACTTTTTGATCATCATCAGGTTGAGTACCAGGGAAGTTTAAGTAGTGCGGGGATGATTCTTCTCTACCTCAAGGAAACCTATATCCTTGATGAACGTGTCTATTATTATTTCAACAATAATTTAATTTCCGGTGTTGACGATCACGATAATGGGCTAGACCCACAAATACCAGGCTTTTGCACCTACTCCCATGTCATGGCTAACTTTACACCGATAAAATATGACTCAAAACCCGAAGAGCAAGACACTGCTTTTTTTGTCGCTTTAGATTTCGCTATCGGACACCTTCAACGTATGTGGAATCGCTACCAGTACGTTCATTCCTGTCGCGAAGATGTCGTGCAGGCGATGGAACCTAGTGACGAGTGTTTGATCTTCGATCGGGCAATTCCTTGGATGGATCTGTTTTTTGAGCTGGGAGGGATTAACCACTCGGCAAAGTTTGTGGTTATGCCGGCAGGGACACATTGGAAATTGCGCGGTATTCCTCCTACTCCTGATGATAAAATGGAGGTACGGCTTCCATTACCACTCGATTGGGCTGGGCATCTTGAGGGAGATCTGAAAGATATTTCTGGAATTGAAGGCGCTATTTTCTGTCATAAAGGGCGGTTTATTTCCGTTTGGGAGACGAAAGAGGATGCGTTAAAAGCTCTTGAATATACGTTGCAGCAAGCGAAAAAGGAGTTGCAATGAGTACGATATTTTCTAAGATCATTAAGGGAGAGATCCCTTCCGACAAAGTGTTTGAGAATGAACGTATATTAGCGTTTAAAGATATCAACCCCGTCGCTCCGGTTCACCTCTTGATTATACCGAAGAAAGAGATTCCTGATTTACAGTCTGTAAGTTCAGAGGATCTCTCTCTTATCAGCGAGATGGTAGTAGTAGCACAGCAGCTTGCCAAAGAGTTCGGCGTTGAGGATGGGTATCGGCTCATAACGAATAATGGTGTTCCTTCGGGGCAGCAGGTTTTTCATTTACATTTCCACCTCCTGGGTGGACGGAAGCTAGGGGCTTTAGGTTAATAGACGATGACATTGAAGCGATTGGAAAGAGGCGACACAGGGGTTCTGGTCATAGACATTCAAGAAAGGCTATATGCTCATGTCGAGCGGTCTTGCGAGATGTTTCATGCGACGAAAATTTTTGTTCAAGCGATGAATATTCTGGATGTCCCGATGGTGGTAACCGAGCAGTACCCCGAGAAAATGGGTAAGACACTCTTACAATTACGAGAGGAGCTACCTGAAGATCGGTGTCCTTACTTTTCGAAAACGACATTTTCTTGTCTTGGAGACGATAAAATTAAGGAGCACATCCTATCCTTACCCTATAGTAATTGGGTGCTTGTAGGTATGGAAGCTCACGTATGCATATTACAAACGGCTATTGACTTATTACAAAATGGTAAAGGTGTCGTTGTCATCAACGACGCGATTACATCGAGATCGATCTACGACTTTTCTACTGCTATTGCTGAACTGCGTGACTGGGGCGCTCGTGTGACGAGTGTCGAAACGGTTTTATTTGAGTTGCTGACCGACTCAAAGGCTTCGGAGTTTAAACAGATCAGTCAATTAATCAAATGATGAGCCGCCTATATCCAGCCCTATATTGTATTCTTCTATTTGCAACACAAGGTCACGCTCTTAACGAAACGGAACTTGCTAAAAAGGTGAATGCACACCAGCAAATCGGTGACAGTAAATCTGCATCGAGAGAAGCTCGAGAAGGAATAAAGAAATATCCTCATTCATCAACTCTCATTGAAGCGTATATCAATTCACTAGCTCTTGAAGGGAATGATCGAGAGATGTTCCGTGCTTGGGACTATTATCGCGATCTCGTTCCGGAACCATACAGTCAACGAAAAGTATTAGAATCGATGGCTTGGGGAGTGATTGATAAAGGAACAAAATCGTCATCGCCACTCGTACGTCTCATCGCAGTTCTTGGTGCCTATTTTGGTCAAGATGCTAAAGGTGTTGTCATGCTGCAACGGAGCTTGAACGATTACGATGCGATGGTCCGTGAGGTGACTCTTCAACTTGTTTCCAATATGTTGGATGAACGGTTGCGTAGAGAAGTGCTCAGAATGTTTCGCAATGAGCAAACATGGGTCATTAAACTACGGCTCACGCAAGCTGTTGGGAGCATGCGTATCAAAGAGGCTCTTCCGGATTTGATGCAGATGATCCAATCTCCTCGCACTGCAAAAGAGGTCAGAACAGCGGCCATCGAAGCTGTCGCAACAATCCACGACAAAGCCGGTCGCAAGGAGATCGCTACCCTCGTCTCAAGCATCCACGCAGGACAAAGGCAGCTAGGCTGCCAGTTTCTTGCAACAGCCGAAAATTGTGATGACCTCGATCTGATCGTTCCGTTACTCAGAGATAGTAACCCTGAAGTTCGCGCTGCGGCACTTTTGACGATAGGGTTTCTTCGTCCTGAAGAAATATCCGGGAGAGAGGTGCCCGATCTTATACGTCCGCTTATTGCCGATCAGAATGAGGTTGTAGGGATTTCTGCCGCATGGCTGATGACGATATACAAACCCTTCGAAGGACAGAAAAGTTTCGTTAAATGGATGGGCCATCCGCAGAAAAAGGTACGCATTTTTGCTTCATCGGCTCTGGCAGGAACAGGTAAGTATGGCTTTCCTTATATTTCTCGGGCCTTCCATAATGCTGACGACCCTTATATCCGCATGAATTTAGCTATGGGACTGATTGCTCAGCGATCAGATGTCGAAGAGGCGTGTGAGGCTCTTCATGAGGCATTGACGAATACTCAAGAAAAAATGATGTGGAAAGAGTTTGGGTTTTTTCGCGCAGTTGCCCCAAGCACTGTGAAGAGAAGTGTCGCAGTACCTCAGCTACCTGAGGGAACCGATCAGTTGGTTCGATTAGAAATTCTCAATACCCTCGTTATTGTAAAAGATCCAAAAGCAGAAGAGCTAATCAAAAAAATTCTTGAAAAACAGCACTGGGGAGTGACTGCAGCAGCTTCTGCTGTTTTGCTGATGGAAGGTGATACCGATTCCGTTGAGATGGTCGAAAGGTTGCTTGATGACCCCAACCAAAAAATTCGCGTGCAGGCAGCCTTGATTTTGGCGATGTGGGGAGCGGGAGAGAAAGCTACGGATGTGTTGATAGAAAGTTATAAAGAAGCAGATAAAA
Organism: Chlamydiota bacterium; assembly: GCA_021772365.1. GTDB lineage: Bacteria > Chlamydiota > Chlamydiia > Chlamydiales > Criblamydiaceae > JAJFMC01. The sequence goes on along the minus strand of JAJFMC010000122.1, from coordinate 9,434 downwards.
ATATGAAGGAGCGTATTTTAGAAGCACTAGGTCAGGTAGGACATGATAAATCTGTCCCTTTCCTAGTGGAAAGGATGAAGGAGCAGCGACAGACTTTACGTATCATCGCAGCGGCTTCCCTTCTACGCGCGCTTTACAACTAAAGGATTTAGTTTGGAGTCTAGGAAAATAGGATATTCCGCTGTTACGTTTCTGATGATATTTGTTGTTTGGGAGGTAACGGCGCGGTATGCGTATTCATTGGCATTTGTTTTGCCCCCGCCGTCGAGCATCATCCACGAACTGATTTACAGCAAAGTGAACTTCGGTGAGCATTCAATAGTGACTCTCAAGGAAATGGTTGGCGGAATCTTGATCTCTCTATCCATAGCCTTTCCTTTTGCATGGATGATGTACCTATTCCGTACGGCGCGCTATATTCTGCAGCCCATGTTTTTGATCGTTCAGTGTATTCCGATCTTTACACTTGCCCCTATCATGGTGATCTGGTTTGGGTGGTCCTATCTATCGATAGTGATTCCTACAGCACTCATGATATTTTTTCCTCTGACGATGACGATTTACGAAGGGTTGAAGTCCACACCTAAAGAACTGATCGATTATTTCCAAGTCAATAATGCAACTCCATGGCAAATTTTTACGAAACTACAGCTTCCATGGGCATTCCCGCAGCTCTGTGCCGGATTGCGTATCAGCGCGGCCATAGCGGGAATCGGTGCCGTTGCCGGCGAATGGGCCGGTGGGCAGGATGGACTTGGGTTACTCATGCTTGAAAGCAGGCGCTCTGCGGATATCGACACGTGCTTCGCCGCCCTGTTCTGTTTGACGATGATGAGTGTCACACTGTTCCTGTTAACAGTCGTTTGTGAGAAGAGTTTGCTACGGTGGAAGTCGAAAAAAGTGATGGCCGTAGGACTAGGAACATGGATGGCGTTATTTAGCATTTTTGTTGTGGGGTGGGACGGTGGATTTCCCGCACAAAAGGAGTATACCCTTGTACTTGACTGGTTACCCAATCCCAATCACATCCCCCTCTATGTAGGTATCGAAAAAGGGATTTTTGAGAAATATGGTATTCCACTAGAGGTGTATAAAGTTACCGATCCAAGTGATCCCCTTGGCTATTTATCCAGTGGTAAAGCCGATTGGGCAGTTTATTATACTCCTGAAACGACGCAAGCGATACGTGCAGGAGCGAAACTTGAACCTATCGCTAAACTGATTGGTGTGCCGCTTCGAGGGTTGATCTACCGTCAAGGAGAGGGGATACAAAAGCCTTCTGACTTATCAGGAAAAGTTGCAGGGTATTCGATTGACGGGACAGGTACCCGAAGTTTAGATGCCTTGCATGCTGAAAATGGGATTTATCCACACAAAATGGTGAATATCCATTTCGACTTAGTAACCTCTCTGGGACTAAAAAAAGTAGACTATACATACGGAGCTTTTTGGAATATCGAATGTGAGCAGTTGAAGATGTTGGGAGTGCCGACAGCATATTTCACTGTCGAGGAACTAGGCGTTCCAACGTATCCCGAGCTGGTTATTGTAGCAAAACCCAGTGGTGATGGAGTTGACGGACAGTTAAAAGAACGTATGCAGCGGGCTATGCAGGAGAGTATTAATTTCTGCTGTGAATATCCTGAAGAGGCCTTTCAACTGTATTTAGAGGCAAATCCCGACAAGAGCGAGAGTACACAAGGCTGGGAACGGGAAGCGTGGAAGCACACTGTTCCTTTGCTTGCGAGTGACCAAGTAATCGACATGGAAGCGTGGGACGTTTTTGAGAGGTGGATGGTCGAGCATCAGGTCATCGGTGAGTAAGTAATGAAACTCGGGTCAAGCCTTACACTAAAAAACTCCAAAGAGGATTCGGTAAGGGACGCGCTCACAGTACTCCTCTCAATCTGTAATAATTAGTTAACGACTACAGTAGACATTCTGTCATTTAAACTAGAATAGTCAAGGATGGGGTGGATGAGGCTCACAGGACTACCGAGCATGGTCATGGTAAAGGCATCACCAATTTTTTTGAGGTGCTGCCAGGGTAGGTTGAAATGGGCTTTCCAGCATACCATTGATTTTCCACATGCGTAAATGAAAGTGGGGATGATAAATGCGCTATGCATGACAAAATCGCATATCCCTGCGGGTGACATTAGAATAAAGGCAGCGATTCTACTGACAGTTTCTGATAGGATAACAGAAATCTCTCTAGGAAAACGAAAAGCACCAACTGTAAATCTTTTGGCTGCTGCTGTAAAACTTAAATCTGCTGTGTCCATAACGTAAATTCTATTAAAATAATATGATATGGGGTGAATCATATATTAAGAGAGTATTAATTGGCAATGGTAAATTGTGTTTTTACGAATGAATCAAGTCTGTTTTATAATTAAGTTGATTGGGAAGTCTTTTTAACTAGTTGCCGGTCAGACCGACCAAAAATAGGTTTGACAGCATTCCATATACGGTAAAACAGCCGTCAGATAACTCGTGCTAAAGCATTGGTCATTGATGACATGCCGATTTTTCCATAAAAAGACTCTGAGTCGTTCCTCGATTTTAAGATGTGTTTAGATAAAGAGATTCAAGTGGAACCTTGGAGTGACAAAACAGTTTTTGTCTTTATTGGAGAACCATTTACCGAATTGAGCTCTCTCAGCAAAAGGCAAAAGCAGTTTTGCCACTCCAAGGTTCCACTACATTTTTTCCTTGGAGATTCTCCATTTTATCGTGGAACGGTGCAGAGTATTCTTACGTAAAAATGGTGTTTTTTTCATTTCAAGAACGCCCATCGAATAGCAAAAAAGCAATGCCTTGCTTTACTCTATGGCGCATCGAGCGACCTATCGGTAATGTGGGGGGATTTGGGTTTGCTGACGGCGATGATGTATGGGCCGTCAGCAATGAATGAAGAACCTAGGCGAAAAGTCCTGCGGGAGGATTTTGCTTCAGGTACTCCATAGTTTCTTCTTGAATCTTTTCTTTTGTTTTATCAATTAAAGTTTTAATTTCTTTCATTTTTTCATTCGTAGTTTTTTCTAAAAAACTATCCACGTCTTCTGTTCTTCCAAGCGTGCTTTTGTAAGTGACATCAACCAAAGTTCTAAACATTACTTCAACAGTTTTTTCAGCCATTTCATTCTTTAAGTTTGTTATTTTTTGGATGAATTTTTTTGGTAGCAAATGGTTCTGGAATTCTTGTTCATCTGCTATACTTTTTTTCATTTCTGCTACCATGTTCTTTTTTGCTAGTTGCCAGTCGGACTGTCCAAAAATAGCTTTAACAGCATTCCATATACGGTAAAAAATAAAGGGAACCCAGCCTAAAAAGCCGTCACGTTTTCCATATCCTTCGATAACGGTAATGATTCTACCTGCTAAATCACTCCTTTTGTATTCTTTTTTGACGTTTTCTATAAGGTGGTTTCTTATTTCTTGAGTACTAAGAATTTTAGTCATGGTATTTCTCTTATATTTGGTGGTTAATGTAAACCGTTGCAGTATAAAGATGTTTAGATAAGGTGTAAACACTTAAGTCTCTAAAATATTGTTAGTTAAAATAACCAAGGTGAAACTAGAAAAGGATGGATTGTCGAAGTTTCTCATGGAGGCTGCCCATCTTTGCAGGGCATGTTCGAGCGGCAGCTTCTATCTGCCATTGTTTTGTGATAGTACCGTCGGCTAATAGGAAAATATGGTCGCTTAGGCTGATGGCATCACGAAAGTCGTGAGTGATCAAGAGTATGGTGGTGTTGTGGTTTTTATGGATTGTTTTGAGTAAGTCGTACATCTGTTCGCGGAGTTGGATATCTAATGAGCCGAACGGCTCATCAAGTAAGAGTAAAGGGCTTTTTTGCATGAGAGCGCGTGCTAACGACACTCGCTGGCGCATCCCTCCAGATAGCTGTTCGGGGAATTTATGTTCGGTGCCTAGAAGATCGACTTCTTCAATGAGATCCATCGCTTCTTCAATAGTTTTTTTGGGACAATGTTTTTTTCTACCTAATTCATAGGTGAGGGTGATATTTTCTAAAACGGTACGCCATGGTAGTAGGAGGTCTTTTTGAGTCATATAGGCAGGTTCTGTCACACCTTCAACGGTGACGTCTCCATTCTGCGGCTGGTGGATCCCTGTAAGGAGTTTGAAGAGTGTCGTTTTTCCCGATCCAGATGTGCCGATGAAGCTGGCTATTTCCCCTTTTTTTAAAGCGAAGGAAAGGTTTTTAAAGACGGGTGTGTCTTTGTAGGAAAACACTAAATTTTTTACTGATAACATCAGAGTCAGTATCCGAAAAATTTATAATGTGCATAATGTATCACATTCTATACTTATCACATAGGTCGATCATGAATATTTCTGAAAAAATTAATGATATCCAAACGTATTTAATAGAACAGCAGCTTTGTGGGTGGGTGATTTATGACTTTCGACGTTCAAATCCCCTCGCAGTGACCGTTTTGGGGATTTCAGAACAGACTCATCTCACTCGACGTACCTTCTATTGGATCCCACAAACAGGGAAACCCATCAAAGTCGTTCACCGCATTGAAAATCATGTGTTCGATCACTTGCCCGGAGAGACTATCAAATACTCTACGTGGAAAGAGCTCGATCATGCAATTCGTGAAGTCCTTCATGATGCCAAAATTGTTGCGATGGAATATTCACCCAATAATGCCATTCCCTATATTTCTGTCGTCGATGGCGGTGTAATCGATCTTGTGAGGCACTGTGGTGTCGACGTTGTTAGCTCTGCAGATCTTTTACAGGCTTATACCGCTACTTTAGATGCCGAGCAGATTGACAGTCATCTTCAGGCTGCTAGCGTTCTCGAACGTGCTGTTGCCGGTGCGTGGAAACTGATAGAAGAACATTTACAGGCCGATAAAGTGATTAAAGAGTATGATGTTCAACAATTCCTATTAAAATATTTTGAAAAAGAAGGGTGCGTGACGTGTGATGCCCCTATCTGTGCCGTTAACGAGCATGCTGCCGATCCCCACTATGCGCCTTCAGCTACTACTTCGTCACAGATAAAAAAAGGGGATTTCATTCTTATCGACTTATGGTGCAAGCAGGACAAGCCGAGAGCTGTATATGGCGATATCACACGTGTAGGCGTCGCTGCAGACGAACCTACTGATAGGCAGAAGAAAATATTTGAAATCGTTAAGGCTGCGAGAGATTGTGCGACAGAGCTCGTGAAGCAGCGTTTTTCTGAGGACAAGCGCATCGAAGGGTGGGAAGTAGATAAAGCTGCACGTGATGTCATTGAATCAAAGGGCTATGGACAGTATTTCATTCACCGCACGGGGCATAATATTGGACAAGAAACACACGGTGTTGGGGCAAATATGGATAACTACGAGACTTATGACAGCCGGCAGATCATACCAAACACTTGTTTTTCTATAGAGCCGGGGATCTACCTGCCAGGAGAATTTGGTGTGCGTTTGGAGTATGATGTCCTCGTTGACGCTCAAGGGACTGTACGCGTGACGGGTGGCGAGCAGCAGGCTATCGAGTGTCTTTGTACACAATAAAGCTCAAGATAGTATATATGTGAAAACGTGAACATTTACTTATGACCTTACTAAATCTTGAATTTTATTGTGTATAATCGCTAAACTCTTTTTTATTGTGTTTAAATTCATGGAGATACAGTGAAAGCGAAGAATGAACCAAGCAAAGGAAGCTTGTTATCAGCAATGTTCCTCGTTGCAGGATGTTGTATCGGTGGGGGGATGTTAGCATTACCCGTCGGTTCTGGGGCGAGTGGATATATCCCTTCTATTGTTATGATGACCTTGAGCTGGATTGCTATGACCCTGTCAGCCCTTCTGCTGGTGGAAGGTGGTTTGTGTATGGTCGAAGGCGCTCATGTCATCACGATGACCTCTAAGATATTGGGTCCTGTCGGTAAAGCGATCGCATGGGTATTATTCCTATATATATCTTATGCCTCACAGGTTGCCTATGCTGCCGGTGGGGGTGCGCAGCTCTCGCATTTTTTTCATGAGCATATGGGAATAGAAATCACCAAGGATGTGGGAGCGATGATTGTCACTGTTGTCTTTTTTGGTGTTATCATCTTCGGTGGACAGTTTGTTGGGCGTGTCAACTCTTTATTTTTTACAGCTCTTGTTGTTGCTTACGTCGCACTTGTCGCATTGGGTACCGGTGAAGTGAATACCAGCCTGCTCTTCCATCGCGATTGGTTGACGTCGTGGATGGCGATTCCCTTACTTCTTACAGCTTTCAGTTTTCAGACGATGGTGCCAAGTTTGACGCCGATATTAAAGCGCCATACTAATGCTTTACGACTTGCTATTATTGGTGGGACAACGATTGCTTATATTGTATATTTGATTTGGCAAACCCTGATTTTGGGGATTATTCCCGTTGAAGGGCCTTATGGGCTGATAGAGGCAAACTTACAGAGCGTTCCGTCAACGCAGTTTCTAGGGGCGCATGTCAACACTAAATTATTTATTTATATCGCCGAGTTTTTCGGTTTCTTTGCGATCATCACATCGTTTTTGGCTATCGGTTTGGGATTGTTTGACTTCCTATCCGATGGGTTGAAGATAAAAAAGAAGGGGGGGGGGTTGATAATACTAACCCTTCTGATGGTTATCCCCACAGTGATTTTCGCGACGAAATTTGAAAGAGCTTTTATGGTAGCTTTGGATACATCAGGTGGCTATGGCGATACAATTTTGAACGGGATGATTCCTGTGCTGATGGTGTGGATTGGCCGTTACAAGCTCGGTTATAAGAATGGATTCCGTGTTCCAGGCGGCAAAGTGTTGCTTGTTTTGGTATTTGCCTTTTTCTTTGCATCTTTATTGTTGGAAATTTTTATGCACACAGGTATTTTACCTTCGAGTTATGAAGCTTATGACCTTTTAAAGGTTCATAATATAGAAAAGATTATGGAGTAGAACGAATGAGTTTAATAAACGCTTTCAAAGCATTCTTCAAAGCGCTTAAAGATCCGAAAAAAGCACAAGAATTTCTAGAAGATCAACCTGTCGTGAAGAAAGATAAAACAGATCCTTCTCACCTACGCCTTCTTAACCTCTTGCAGGATTCCAGCAGGCTAGTCGATTTTTTTAAAGAAGATATTTCTCAATTCAACGACGCACAAGTGGGTGCTGCGGTTAGAAAAATTCATGCCGACTGTAACAAAAGCTTGGAAGAATATGTCACCATCCGCCCAATCATGGAGGAAAAGGAAGGACAGCAAGTCGATGTTCCAGAGGGATATGATCCGACAAATATTAAAATTGTCGGTAAAGTCAAGGGACAGCCTCCTTTCAAAGGGAAATTGATCCACAAAGGGTGGCGTGCACATAAACGTTCATTGCCTAAGCAGGTCGGTGACCTGTCTACTGAGGTGATTCAACCTGCAGAAGTTGAAATTCAATAGTTTTACAACTCTCTCTAAATTTTAATTTAATTTTTACACGAGTCATGTGATGAATACAAACGCGAAATATATTATTGGCATAGATTTAGGTACAACAAACAGTACACTGGCCTATACGGAGGCTGCCGAAGAGTCTTTTGAAATAAACCAGCTTTCGATCCCGCAAATCACCTCTACAGGAACGCAAGGGAATGATAAATCGCTGCCGTCGTTTATCTACCTACCTCTTGATGAAGAGTTGGAAACAAAGACTGTAGGTGTAGAGTGGGATCCTGATCGCCACTATTGTGTGGGTATTCATGCCCGAGGGAGAGGCGGCGAGTTATCTGAGCGATTGATTGCTTCACCGAAATCGTGGTTATGCCATTCGGGTATTGATAGGAGAGATAATATCCTTCCAATTTCTCAGAATGATGAAACGATCAAAAAGAGTCCTTTAGATGCTATCGCTATTATCCTTCAACATCTTAAGGAGTCGTGGAACCAGCAATTTGATGAACACCCTTTCAACGATCAACAAGTTCTAATCACTGTTCCAGCTTCGTTTGATCCAAGCGCACGACAACTTGTGCAAGAGGCTGCAGAAATCGCCGGTTATCCAGAGGTTATTCTCCTAGAAGAGCCTCAAGCTGCATTTTACTCCTGGTTACAGCGAAAAGGCGAAGATTGGCGAAAAGAGTTAGAAGTTGGTGATCACGTTCTTGTTGTCGATGTAGGTGGTGGGACAACGGATTTTAGTTTGATCACCGTTATCGATAATGACGGAGACCTATCACTAGAACGCGTCGCTGTGGGGTCACACCTACTTCTAGGTGGTGATAACATCGACCTAAGCTTAGCTTATCTTGCAAAAGATAAACTTGAAGAGCAAGGACATGACATCGATGACTGGCAGCTCGCTTCATTGCAATATGCTTGTCGCGATGCGAAAGAACAGCTTTTAGGTGGGAATGTCGATAGTGTTGACGTCACTATTATTGGACGAGGAAGTAGTTTGATCGGTGGGACATTGACTACGACCTTAACGTCAGAAGAAGTGCAGCAGATTGTTTTGGAAGGATTCATGCCAAAAGTTCAAGTCTCAGACCGTTCCATCACAGAAACGCGTACGGGAATGCAACAGGTGGGATTGCCATATGCGCAGGATGCGCGGATCACTGCACAACTCGCCAAGTTTCTGTCGATGACAGGGGAGTCTAATGCCGACGATATGGATCAATTTATTCACCCCACAGCCGTATTGTTCAACGGCGGGACGATGAAGGCGTCAGCATTACGTCAGCGAATTATCGATGTTCTAAACGAATGGAGTGCTGGTGCTGGTAAGGAAGCGGTGAAAGAACTTTCTGATCATGAGCTCGATTTTTCTGTCAGCCAAGGTGCAGTTTATTACGGTATCGCCCGTAGCGGGAATGCTATTCGCATAAAAGGAGGAACAAGCTGCAGCTACTATATCGGTGTTGAAGATGCTGTTCCAACCGTTCCAGGAAGGGAAACTCCATTAAAGGCTGTGTGTATTGTCCCATTGGGCATGGAAGAGGGAACGGAGCGTGTCTTAGAAGATCAAGAGTTCTCTCTTGTCCTCGGCGAACATGCACAGTTTCGATTCTTTAGTCACCACACACCCAATCTTGCCGATGGTTCAGAGCCTGATGTCGGTAGTGCAGTCAAAAGATGGAAGAAAGAGCTCATTGAACTTCACCCCATTGAGACCGTTTTGGAAAAAGCTGATGACGATGCCAAAACTGTACGAGTGAAGCTAAAATCACGCGTCACAGAGCTGGGTGTTTTGGAGCTATGGTGCCAAGCAGCTGACGGACGTAAATGGAAGCTCGAGTTCGATATCCGCGAAGACCAACAAGACCCCTGTCTCGTATAAGGTGTTGTCAAAAGGAGACTCACCGCTAGCGATTTGGAGTAAAGCAATCCTTGCTTTTTTTATTAAGCAATCTGTTGTTAAAAGGAGACTCACCACCACCGGATAGGTCGCGCGCC